>NZ_CEYDPX010000001.1:0-121722 GCF_982804495.1 Candidatus Thiopontia autotrophica
GGCTACGTTTTGCAATCCGTGAGGGTGGCAGAACTGTAGGTTCTGGTGTTGTTTCAAAGATTATCGAATAAGCAGAATTAATTCGAAGATTTTTGAGTAATTATTTAATTATTAACGACTGAGTAATAATAATGGCTGGACAGAGAATTCGTATCCGTCTTAAAGCGTTCGATTATCGTCTGATTGATCAATCAGCACGTGAAATCGCACAGACGGCAAAGCGTACCGGGGCACAGGTTATAGGACCTATCCCGCTACCGACAAAAAAAGAGCGCTTTACTATTTTGGTCTCTCCGCATGTCAATAAAGACGCGCGCGACCAGTATGAGCTACGTACACATAAGCGAATGATGGATATCGTTGATCCTACAGATAAGACTGTAGATGCATTGATGAAGCTGGATCTTGCTGCTGGTGTAGATGTGCAAATTAAGCTTTCTTGATTGAAGTATTAGATAAGTAGAGGAATTGAAGATGTCAATCGGACTAGTAGGTCGAAAAGTCGGGATGAGTCGGGTGTTCACCGAAGAGGGTGCATCTGTTCCCGTGACCGTTATCCAGGTTGAGCCCAACAGGGTAACTCAGGTAAAGAGTGACGAGACTGATGGGTACAGCGCAATACAGGTAACCACCGGTAGCCGTAGAGCTTCTCGAGTAACCAAACCAATGGCTGGGCACTATGCCAAGGCTGGTGTTGAGGCTGGACGTGGACTCTGGGAGTTCCGTCTTACCGCTGAAGAGGTTGCAGAATTTGAGCCAGGTAAAGAGGTTGAGAGTTCAATCTTTGAAGCTGGGCAGAAGGTGGATGTTACTGGAACAAACCGTGGATTTGGTTTCCAGGGTGGTATCAAGCGCCATCACTTTAGTGGTCTTGATAGTACTCATGGTAACTCTATTTCTCACCGCTCTAACGGTTCAATTGGTCAGTGTCAGACCCCTGGACGAGTATTCAAGGGCAAGAAAATGTCTGGCCATATGGGTAATGTTCAGCGTACAGCACAGAATTTAGAAGTTGTTCGGGTTGATGCCGAACGTAATTTAATCCTGATAAAGGGGGCAGTTCCTGGTGCAAAGGGTGGTGATCTGATCATCCGTCATGCAGTCAAGTCTGCCAGCCAAGGATAAGGAGTCAGAATCATGGAATTAAATGTACGTGATTTTCCAGCAGGAAAGGATCAGTCAAAGATAGCAGTCTCTGATGTTGCTTTTTCTGCAGACTATAATGAGGCGTTGATCCATCAGGTGGTTACAGCGTATCTTGCAGGTGCCAGAGCGGGTACAGTTGCACAGAAAAATCGTTCTGATGTAAGGGGCGGTGGCGCAAAGCCATGGCGTCAGAAAGGAACTGGGCGTGCCCGTGCGGGAACCAGCCGTAGTCCAATTTGGAGAAGTGGTGGCGTTACTTTTGCTGCACGTCCAAGAAACTATGAGCAGAAAGTTAACAAGAAGATGTACCGTGCAGCGATGCGTTCCATTCTTTCCGAGTTGGTTCGCCAGGATAGGCTGACAGTAGTATCCGATCTTGCTATCGATACACCAAAAACCAAGGCACTGAGCAGTGCATTGAACGGGTTTGGTATGGATAACGTTCTAATCGTCTCTGGTGAGGTGGATGAGAATTTGTATCTTGCGGCAAGAAATATTCCTCATGTCGGAGTGACGGATGTGACTGCAATGGACCCAGTTAGTCTGGTCTCCTATGGGAGTGTATTAATGACTGAATCTGCACTGAAACAGATTGAGGAGTCACTGGTATGAATAATAATCAAGAGAGATTAATGAAGATTGTACTGGCGCCTCATGTTACTGAGAAGAGTGCTATGGCTGCTGAGATGCGCAACCAGTATGTGTTTCGTGTAGTAAAGGATGCCAGTAAACCAGAGATCAAACAGGCAGTTGAGATGATGTTTGACGTCAAGGTTGATGGAGTTACTGTCAGTAACGTCAAGGGCAAGATTAAACGTGCGGGGGCTAAATTTGGTCGACGTGCAAGTTGGAAAAAGGCTTTTGTAACCCTCAGTGAGGGGCAGGAAATCGAATTTATGGGTGCTGAATAGCGTTCAGGTTTAGTTTCGAAGGAATAGTAGAAAAATGGCAATCGTAAAATCAAAACCAACATCACCAGGACGTCGTTTTGTTGTCTCTGTGGTGAATCATGAACTGCATAAGGGAAAACCACATGCAGCTTTGATTGCAAAAAAGGCAAAGAATGGTGGTCGTAACAATGATGGACGAATTACAACTCGTCATCGTGGCGGTGGTCACAAGCAGCGCTATCGCATAATTGATTTCAAGCGTAACAAGGATGGGATTCCTGCTCGTGTAGAACGTCTTGAATATGATCCTAACCGTACTGCAAATATTGCTTTGGTACTTTATGCAGATGGTGAGCGTCGTTACATTATTGCACCAAAAGGTGTTAGTGCTGGTGATGCACTTATGTCTGGAAGTAGTGCTGAGATCAAAGTTGGAAATACCATGGCGATACTTGATATACCGCTAGGTACAACTATCCACTGTATTGAGTTGAAGCCGGGAAAGGGCGCACAGATTGCCCGTTCTGCTGGCACCTCTGCCCAGTATGTTGCAAAGGAGGGGGCTTTTGCCACCTTGCGACTTCGTTCAGGTGAGATGCGCAAGATTTCTCTGGAGTGTCGAGCAACGATTGGTGAAGTGAGTAATGGTGAGCATTCACTGAGAAAGCTTGGCAAGGCAGGCGCTACTCGCTGGCGTGGTGTTCGCCCAACGGTGCGTGGTGTTGCGATGAACCCGGTTGACCATCCGCATGGTGGTGGTGAGGGTAGAACCTCTGGTGGTCGTCATCCTGTTTCACCATGGGGTATGCCAACCAAGGGCTACAAGACAAGATCAAACAAGAGGACGGACCAGTATATTGTCCGTCGTCGTAACAAGAAGTAACTGAGACGAGGATTACAACGTGTCGCGTTCAATTAAAAAAGGTCCATTTATCGATGAGCATCTTCGCACCAAGGTGAAGAATGCGGTTGAAAGTAAAGATCGACGTCCTATCAAGACATGGTCGAGAAGATCAATGGTTATGCCAGAGATGATCGGGTTGACTATTGCAATACATAATGGGCGTCAACATGTTCCTGTATTGATCAATGAGAATATGGTTGGTCACAAGTTGGGTGAATTTGCATTGACCCGTACATACCGTGGTCATACGGCAGACAAGAAGGCGAGCAAGTAATAGTATGGAAACTTTTGCAAAACTTAGAAATGCGAAAATTTCTGCACAGAAGGTACGTCTGGTTGTAGATCAGATTCGCGGCCTTCCTGTAGAAAATGCAGTGGATCTGCTGAGATTCAGCAACAAGAAGGCTGCTCATATTGTCGGCAAGATCCTCAACTCTGCAATCGCAAATGCAGAGCACAATGAAGGTGCAGATATTGATGAATTGAAGGTCTCAACAGCATTTGTTGATGAGGGACCAACTTATAAACGAATTCAGCCTCGTGCAAAAGGACGCGCGAATCGAATTCTTAAACGAACCAGTCACATTAGTGTGTCTGTGTCAGATCGCTGAGGAAAAGCGGAATGGGTCAAAAAGTACATCCAATTGGTTATCGTCTGGGTTATATCAAGGACTGGAACTCAACCTGGTATGCGGATAGCAGTAGCTATGCAGATCAGCTGTATGCGGATCTTACAATCAGGGATTTCCTGAAGAAGCGCCTCTCTCAGGCCTCTGTAAGTCGTATTCAGATTGAGCGTCCATCAGGTAATGCAAGAATCACTATTCATACGGCTCGCCCAGGAATCGTGATCGGCAAGAAGGGCGAGGATATTGAAAAGCTGCGCCGTGAGGTTTCGGCCAAGATGGGGATTCCTGTTCAGATCAATATCGAAGAGATTCGTAAACCTGAGTTGGATGCGCAGTTAGTGGCTGAGGGTATCGCGCAGCAGCTTGAAAAGAGAATCATGTTTCGTCGTGCCATGAAACGCTCTGTGGGCAACACTATGCGTTCTGGTGGCAAGGGTATCCGTATCAATGTTGCAGGACGTCTTAACGGAGCAGAGATCGCCCGTACTGAGTGGTATCGTGAAGGTCGTGTACCACTCCATACCCTGCGCGCAGATATTGACTATGGGTTTGCTGAGGCAAATACCACCTACGGAATTCTCGGCGTCAAGGTGTGGATATTCAAGGGTGAGGTGTACGACACTTCAGTTATTGGCAAGCAGCCTGATGCAGAAGACAAGAAAGCTAAATAAGTAATAAAGTAAAACGATAGGGAAGAAGAGCAATGCTTCAACCGAAAAGAACAAAATTTCGCAAGCAGATGAAGGGTAGAAACCGCGGTCTTGCGCAGAATGGCAACTCCGTCAGTTTTGGAGAGTATGGTCTCAAGGCTACCGGGCGTGGACGAATCACGGCTCGCCAGATTGAGGCGGCTCGACGCACAATTACTCGTCAGGTGAAACGTGGGGGCAAGCTTACCATCCGCATCTTCCCGGACAAGCCAATTACCAAAAAGCCACTTGAAGTACGTCAAGGTAAGGGTAAGGGTAATGTTGAATATTGGGTTGCACAGATCCAGCCTGGCAAGATGTTATATGAGATTGAGGGTGTTTCTGAGGAGCTGGCACGTGAGGCGTTCAAGCTTGCGGCAGCAAAACTCCCAATAGCGACAGCTTTTGTTGCACGTACTCCGCTATAAAAGGTAGCAACGATGAAAACAAGTGAATTGAGAAAAATGGATGAGACAGAACTGCAAAAAGAGTTGCAGGAGATGTTGCGCGAGCAATTTAATCTGCGCATGCAGAAGGCAACCAATCAGCTCTCTGATAATAGTCAGATGAAGAAGGTTCGTCATAACATTGCTCGGGTGAAGACAATTATGAATGAAATGAAAGGTGCAGCATCATGAGTGAGCAGACCACAACTGGACGTACTATTACTGGGCGTGTTGTCTCAAATAAGGGAGACAAAAGCATTACTGTAATGGTTCAACGTCAGGTTAAGCATCCTATTTACAAAAAGTTTATCAAGCGTTCAACCAAGCTGCATGCACATGATGAGAACAATCAGTGTAACGAAGGCGATGTAGTAACGATTCAGGAGTGTCGTCCAATCTCCAAGAGTAAATCGTTCAGACTGGTTGAGGTTGTTGAGAGCGCGGCTGCAGTTTAGAGCAGAATTAATAAGAATTGATAGTTAGAAAGTTTGGAGAGAACCGATGATTCAGATGCAGTCAACATTGAGCGTTGCCGATAACAGTGGCGCAAAAAAGGTCATGTGCATCAAGGTGCTTGGTGGATCTAAGCGTCGTTATGCTGGTATTGGTGATGTGATCAAGGTCAGCGTAAAAGAAGCCCTGCCTCGTGGCAAGGTTAAAAAAGGCGACGTTTATAATGCGGTGGTTGTACGTACTCGTAAGGGAGTTCGTCGCAACGATGGTTCGCTGATCCGTTTTGATGGTAATGCCGCAGTAATGCTAAATAGTAAGCATGAACCAATTGGCACACGTATTTTTGGCCCAGTGACTCGTGAACTGAGAAACAAGAAGTTCATGAAGATTGTTTCATTGGCACCAGAAGTTATTTGATTAGCAGAAATTTAGAGACAGCAACATGCGTAAAATCAAAAAAGGTGATGAGGTAGTTGTCCTCACCGGAAAAGATAAGGGACAGAGGGGCACAGTGGCACGTGTCATTTCTGAAAAGGATCGTATCATTGTAGATGGAATCAATATGGTAAAGAAACATACCAAAGCGAATCCTAATATGGGTGTTTCAGGTGGTATTGTCGAGAAAGAGATGTCTATCCATGTTTCCAACGTTGCAGTTTATAACAATGCAACCGGAAAAGCGGATCGTGTTGGTTTCAAGACCCTGGACGACGGCCGTAAAGTTCGTTATTTCAAATCAAGCGGCGAAGTTGTCGACGCATAAGAGATCAAGGTCATGAGTATTAGTAAAGATCATTATAAAGACATAGTTGTTAACCAGCTCATGGAGCAGTTTGGTTACAAGAGTGTTATGGAAGTTCCAAAAATCACCAAGATCTCACTGAATATGGGTGTTGGTGAGGCGACAGCGGACAAGAAAATTCTTGACCATGCGGTTGCAGACATGGAGAAGATTGCTGGCCAGAAGCCGGTAAAGACCATGGCACGTTTATCCATTGCAGGATTCAAGATTCGTGATGGTTGGCCAATTGGTTGTAAGGTTACGTTGCGTAAAGAGCGTATGTACGATTTTCTTGATCGTCTGATTGATATTTCGATTCCACGTATTCGTGATTTTCGTGGACTTAACGGCAAATCATTCGATGGTCGTGGAAACTACACCATGGGTGTAACAGAGCAGATAATCTTTCCTGAGATCGATTACGACAAGATAGACGCATTGCGTGGTCTTGATGTCAGCGTTGTTACTACTGCAAAAACGGATGAGGAAGGCAAGGCCTTGTTGGCTGCGATGAACTTCCCGTTCAAGAATTAATTACTTATTTGGTAAAAGAGTGAGACAGGACTAGAAATATGGCAAAGACCTCAATGATTCAACGCGAACTGCGCCGAGAGAAGTTGGTCAAAAGATATGCGGCAAAACGTACCGAGCTGAGAAGCAAGATGATGGATGCTTCACTTGCACCAGAAGAGAGAGCCGCAGCGCGTCGTAAGTTTAATATGTTGCCAAGAGACTCAAGCCCCTCTCGTCAGCATAACCGTTGTAGCCTGACAGGTCGTCCTCACGGGTTTTACAGAAAATTTGGCCTTAGCAGAAACAAGTTGCGTGAGGCTACAATGCGCGGAGATGTGCCTGGACTAAGAAAGGCAAGTTGGTAAGCGCAGTTATTGGAACAGTAACTGGTTACAAGAGTCACAATAGAATTTTTGGAATATAAAAGATGAGTATGCAAGACCCAATAGCAGATATGTTAACCCGTATCCGCAATGCACTGGCAGTAGAGAAGAAGGTGGTATCAATGCCATCATCTAAAATGAAGAGAGCGATCGCCACAGTAATGAAGGATGAAGGTTATATTTCTGATTACTCTGTGGCTGAGGATGGTGGAAAGGCTGAGCTGAAAATCGAGCTTAAATATTTCCAGGGTCAGCCAGTTATAGAGATGATGAAGAGAATAAGCCGTCCTGGTCTACGTACATACACAGGCAAGGATGATGTTCCATCAGTGAATGCGGGTCTTGGTATTGCCATAATTTCTACCCCAGGCGGACTGATGACAGACCGTGCTGCCAGAAAAGCTGGACTTGGCGGTGAAGTGATCTGCCACGTTTATTAAGATCATATTGTAATAATTTGTTAATCGAATTCAGGTAAAACAAGATGTCTAGAATTGCAAATGCCCCTGTCGAGATCCCAACCGGAGTGGATGTCACAGTAAGCGGACAAAAGATTCAGGTCAAAGGTGCCAACGGTAGTTTTGATTATGATGTACATGAGACAGTCAATGTCGCACACGAGGATAACGTTGTTCGTGTTTCTGCAAAAGGTGGAAAAGAGTGTGTTGCAATGGCAGGCACGATGCGCGCCTTGATCAACAACATGGTTGTTGGTGTCAGTGCCGGTTTTGAGAAAAAACTGACGCTGATTGGTGTTGGATATCGTGCCAAGGCTGCAGGAAAGAAACTGGAGTTGACTCTTGGTTTTTCACATCCTGTAAATTATGCGATTCCTGAGGGAATCACTATCGAGACACCAGCAGCGACAGAGGTTGTTGTTAAGGGTGCAGATAAGCAGAAGGTGGGGCAGGTTGCCGCAGAGATTCGCGCATTCCGTCCACCAGAGCCATACAAAGGTAAGGGTGTTCGTTATACGGATGAGCATGTTATTCGTAAAGAAGCGAAGAAGAAATAGGTGCTCGCAAGGGTATAAGCTAAAACGGTTGAATGGACTAATAACTGGATTAAACCGCAGGATTTATCAATGGATAAAAAACAGACCCGACTACGTCGTGCAAGACGTACACGTGCAAAGATCAAAGAACTTGGTGTGCCTCGCTTAACAGTGCACCGTACTCCAAGACATATCTATGCACAGGTAATTAATCATGACTCCAAGGTTGTGGCAAGTGCCTCGACCCTGCTCTCTGAGGTTAGCTCAGAGGCTGGCGCAACAGGCAATGTTGCAGCAGCAGCAGTGGTTGGAAAAGTGATTGCAGAGCGTACCAAGGATGCGGGTGTAACCCGTGTCGCTTTTGATAGATCAGGGTTCAGATACCATGGTCGCATCAAGGCATTGGCAGATGCTGCACGTGAGAATGGACTTGATTTTTAATCAAGGGCATTAATAGATATAACATTACAGACAAACAGACCTGGTTGATAAATTAGGAAGCGAAGATGGCAGAGAAGAAACAGTTCAAAAAAGATAATGATGATGGCATGCTGGAGAAGCTTGTTGCTGTCAATCGAGTAGCGAAAACCGTCAAGGGTGGACGAATTTTCTCTTTTACCGCGCTGACTGTTGTTGGTGATGGGAATGGAAAGATTGGTTTCGGTTATGGAAAGGCTCGTGAAGTACCATTAGCCATCCAGAAAGCGATGGAACGTGCACGTCGTGATATCAAGACAGTTGAGCTGGATGGGGGAACACTACAGTACCCAATCAGTGCAACACATGGCGCAGCAGACGTCTACATGCAACCAGCATCTGAAGGTACAGGAATTATTGCTGGCGGTGCCATGCGAGCTGTCTTTGAGGTAGTGGGAGTTCATAACGTACTTGCCAAGCGCAATGGCTCATCCAATCCAATTAATGTGGTTCGTGCAACAATCAAGGGTCTTACAGAGATGAATAGCCCTTCACAGATTGCAGCGAAACGTGGCAAAACTGTTGAAGAGATTCTGGGGTAGAAACCATGGCAGATAACAACACAATTACAGTGACACTGGTCAAGAGCACAATTGGACGCCTTCCTTCACATAAGGCTTGCGCAGCTGGTCTTGGAATTCGTCGTATGCATCAGACTGTAACAGTGATCGATACTCCTGAAAATCGTGGAATGATCAATAAAATCAGCTATATGCTGAAGGTTGAGGGTTAAATCATGCATCTTAATACAATCAAGCCAGCTGAAGGCGCCAAAAAGGATGCCAAGCGAGTAGGTCGTGGCATCGGTTCCGGTTCTGGAAAGACCTGTGGGCGCGGCCACAAGGGACAGAAGTCCCGTTCTGGCGGTTACCATAAAGTAGGTTTCGAGGGTGGTCAGCAACCACTGCAGCGTCGTCTGCCAAAGGTCGGTTTTGCATCTCGTAAGGCACGTTTTGTTGCAGAGGTTCGTCTCCATGAGTTGGAGAAAGCTGCGGTTGATAACCAGATTGATCTGTTGGCACTTAAGGCTGCAAATATTGTTGGTCAGGATATCAAGCACGCAAAGGTAATTGCCTCCGGTGAGATCACCCAGGCCGTGACTGTAAGTGGCTTGGGAGTCACTCCCGGTGCACGTGCAGCAATCGAGGCCGCTGGCGGCAAAATCGAAGAGTAGTAATCTAGAACAATGGCACATAAACAGGCAATTGGTGGCAACTCCACAGGCAAACTGACCGAGCTAAAAACTCGTCTGTTATTTGTGGTGGGTGCGATTATTGTCTATCGCATGGGTGCCCATATCCCGGTTCCCGGAATTGATCCTAATGCTCTAAAGGCGATGTTTGATCAGCAGTCAGGGACTATCCTGGACATGTTCAACATGTTCTCGGGTGGTGCATTGATGCGTTTGAGCCTGTTTGCTCTGGGAATCATGCCCTACATCTCTGCCTCTATTATCATGAATCTGTTGACGGTTACCTCTCCAAAGCTGGAACAGCTGAAGAAAGAGGGACAGTCTGGACGCAGAAAAATTACTCAATATACTCGTTACGGAACCCTGGTTCTGGCTACATTCCAGGCGCTTGGAATCTCCATTGCGTTGGAGTCACAGTCTGCTGGTGGAATGAGCGTAGTAATTGATCCGGGCTTGGCGTTCCGTTTTGTGGCAGTTACCACCCTGGTTACCGGAACCATGTTCCTGATGTGGCTTGGTGAACAGATAACAGAGCGTGGCATTGGTAACGGTATCTCACTGATTATCTTCGCTGGTATTGTTGCAGGTCTTCCATCGGCAGTTGGTGGAACCATGGAGTTGGCCCGTACCGGAGAGATGCACCCAATTACAGTTCTGGTTCTCTTTATAGGGGCCATACTGGTGACTGCATTTGTAGTCTTTGTTGAGAGAGGGCAGCGTAGAATTACAGTTAACTATGCCAAGCAGCAGCGCGGAAACAAGCTATATGCAGGACAGAGTAGCCACCTGCCACTCAAGGTAAATATGGCTGGTGTAATCCCCCCAATTTTTGCCTCCAGTATTATCCTGTTCCCGGCAACGATGGGAAGCTGGTTTGGTAGCGGTGAGGGGATGGAGTGGATGAAGGATCTGGCCACTACACTTTCCCCCGGACAGCCGCTCTATGTTGCATTCTATGCTGTTGCAATTATATTTTTCTGCTTCTTCTATACGGCTCTGGTATTCAACCCGAAGGAGACTGCAGACAACCTGAGAAGATCAGGTGCATTTATCCCGGGGATTCGCCCAGGGGCACAGACAGCAAAGTATATTGATAAGGTGATGACGAGGTTGACACTGATTGGTGCTGGTTACATCACTGCAGTCAGTCTGCTTCCTGAATTCCTGATCATTAAGTGGAATGTTCCATTCTACTTTGGCGGAACCTCACTGTTGATTATCGTAGTTGTGATCATGGATTTTATCTCTCAGGTTCAGTCTCATCTTCTCTCCCATCAGTATGATGGTCTGATGAAGAAGGCAAATCTTAAAGGGTATGGTCGCAGTGGGATCTAAAAATTTTGGAGTAATGAAATGAAAGTTCGCGCATCAGTAAAGAAAATGTGTCAACACTGTAAGGTTATTCGCCGTAATGGTGTTGTACGTGTGATTTGTAGTAAAGACCCAAAACATAAACAGCGTCAGGGCTAGTCGTCCTCGTTGAAGTGGTGGTTGATTTTTGTACACATAATAGGTATCCTTGCGCGCTTTCTGCGTGGTGCGCAGGTGTGAAATAGGATCGTTTAGGAGAAGAGCCAGATGGCACGAATTGCGGGTGTAAATGTACCTGATAACAAACATGCTTGGGTTGCACTAACCTCTATTTATGGGGTAGGTAGAACTCGCGCTTATACAATCTGCGAAGCAGCTGGTATTGAAGCGTCAACCAAAATCCGTGATCTCGAAGAGAGTCAGCTTGAATCTATTCGAGGGATTGTTGGTAAATTCACGGTTGAAGGTGATCTTCGACGTGAGATCTCAATGAATATCAAACGGTTGATGGATCTTGGTACCAACCGCGGTATCCGTCATCGTCGTGGTCTTCCGGTTAGAGGTCAGAACACCAAGAACAATGCACGTACTCGCAAGGGTCCGAAGAAGCCAATTAAGCGTTAATTGGTTGAACTGTTCAGGTTTTTTTTAATTTTTAGTTTTTAGGGTTTTATAGTTTTATGGCACAGGCATCCGCTTCAAAGCGTAAAAAGGTAAAAAAGAATGTCCCTGAGGGGATTGTGCATGTACATGCAACATTCAATAACACCATCATTACCATTACTGACCGTAAGGGTGACACACTCTGTTGGGCAACATCTGGAGGAAGCGGTTTCCGTGGCTCCAGAAAGAGCACTCCATTTGCGGCACAGGTTGCCGCTGAGAAGGCGGGTGTGCAGGCTCAAGAGTATGGCGTCAAGTCAGTAGATGTTCGCATCAAGGGGCCTGGACCTGGTCGTGAATCCTCAGTGCGCGCACTAAACAATATTGGAATCCGTGTTAATAGCATCACTGATGTTACTCCACTGCCACATAATGGCTGTCGTCCACCCAAGAAACGCCGCGTATAACGGTCTGAAAAATTAGGAGAATTATACTGTGGCAAAATATACAGGACCAAAATGTAAACTTTCCCGTCGTGAGGGAACAGATCTTGGATTGAAGAGTGGAATTCGTGCTCTTGAGACAAAATGCAAGATTGATCAACTTCCAGGTCAGCATGGTAGCGGCGCACGTCGTCCACGCATGTCAGACTATGCACTTCAGTTGCGTGAGAAGCAAAAAGTTCGTCGTATGTATGGTCTGCTAGAGAAGCAGTTCCGTAGTTACTACAAAGAGGCTGCACGTCGTAAAGGGTCTACAGGTGAGAACCTGCTACAGATTCTTGAGGCACGCCTCGATAATGTTGTCTACCGTATGGGGTTTGGCTCTACTCGTGCTGAGGCACGTCAACTAGTCAACCATAAATCAGTATTGGTGAATGGCAATGTATTGAATATTCCATCCTATCAACTGAGGGCGGATGATGTCATATCCATTCGTGAGAAGGCAAAGAAGCAGGAGCGCATCAAGATGTCTCTGCAGCTTGCACCGCAGGCTCGTGAAGATGCTGAGTGGCTGGATGTGAATGCAGAGAAGATGGAGGGTACATTCAAGAGCATGCCGGAGCGTACTGATCTTTCTGCAGAAATTAATGAACACCTGATTGTCGAGCTCTACTCCAAGTAATTGAGAGGTTATTTGCTGGGTAGTTGTACTCTATGTTTGAAGCACGAAAGATAATTAGATAAGAGGTAAAAAAGATGCAAGGTTCAATTAAAGAGTTTATCAAGCCAAAGCTGGCAAATATAAAGAATATTGGTACCAACCATATTCAGGTGGCGATTGGTCCCCTGGAGCGTGGTTTTGGACATACACTGGGGAATGCCCTGCGTCGTATCCTGCTATCTTCCATGCACGGAAGCGCTATCACAGAGGTTGTGATTGACGGTGTTAACCACGAGTACTCTACTATTGAAGGGGTACAAGAGGATGTGATTGATATCCTTCTCAATCTGAAGGGAGTTGCAATCGTAATGCATGCTCATAGTGAGGCAGAGCTTACGTTGAAGAGCAATGGTGCTGGTGCTGTAGTGGCTGGTGATATCACAGGTGATGATGTTGAGATTATCAATCCAGATCACGTTATTGCCAACGTAACAGATAAAAATATTGAGTTGAGTATGACACTGAAGGTATCTTCAGGACGTGGTTATCAGCCCTCTACAGAACGTTCTACTGAGGATGAGAGCTCAACTATCGGCAACCTGAAGCTGGATGCATCATTTAGCCCTGTCGATCGTGTTAGTTACAGTGTTGAGGCTGCGCGTCTTAAGCAGCGTACTGACCTGGATCGCCTGGTTATTGACCTGCGGACCAACGGTACTATTGACCCAGAAGAGGCAATTCGCCGTGCTGCAACAATTTTGCAGACTCAGCTGGAGTCATTTGTAGATCTGCATACAGAAGAGGAAGATGAGGAAGGGGTAGAGCCGGAGCCAGAGGTAGATCCAGTTCTGTTGCGCCCTGTAGATGACTTGGAGTTGACTGTACGTTCAGCCAACTGTCTCAAGGCAGAAGCCATCTTCTATATTGGTGATCTGATTCAGCGCACCGAGACCGAGTTGTTGAGAACACCAAATCTTGGCAAGAAGTCACTTAATGAGATTAAGGATGTGTTGGCGTCACGCGGACTTTCACTTGGTGTTCGTCTCGAGAACTGGCCACCAGCAAGCATTCGAGATGAGAAAGAGTCAGCTTAATTAAAATTCGTCAGATAGCGAATAATATAGATAAATAAACGGATAAGATCATGCGTCATCGTCATAGTGGTAGACAACTAAACAGAAACAGCAGCCATCGTAAGGCTATGTTTCGTAACATGAGCAACTCTCTGATTCAGCATGAGCTGATTCGTACAACATTGCCAAAGGCCAAAGAGCTGCGCCGTGTTGTAGAGCCGCTGATTACATTATCCAAATCCGATAGTGTTGCAAACCGCCGTCTCGCCTTCAACCGCATGCGTGACCGCGAGATGGTCACCAAACTATTCACCGAGCTGGGTCCTCGCTATACAGAGCGTCCTGGAGGCTATATCCGTATTCTCAAGGCCGGTTTCCGTGCTGGTGACAAGGCCCCAATGGCCATGGTAGAGCTGGTTGACCGTCCTGTTGTAGATCTGGATGACGATATTGAGGACGATTCAGAGGATTAAGAATATCCCTGACAAGTTCTGAAAAAAGCCGGATAGATATCCGGCTTTTTCTTTTTCTGGTGAAAATAAAAAAACGCGATATCATCAGACACTATGATTATTCTTGTTACAGATTTTGGTGTTGGGAGCCCCTATCTGGCTCAGATGCGATCTGCACTATTTATGCACAGTGCAGATGGAGAGATAGTTGATCTGGTCTCCGACCTTGCTCCATTCAATATAGAGGCTGCTTCTCACTTCCTGGTTAGCCATGTTCCATATTTTCCAAAGGGAACAATCTTTCTCTCAGTGGTAGATCCCGGGGTTGGGGGCAAGCGCAGGGCAGTGGTACTCCATGCAGATGGAAACTGGTTTATTGGTCCGGAAAATGGGATCTTCGACCAGGTTACTGCAAGGGCAGAGAGTGTTTCATATTTTCAAATCATGTGGGAGCCTGATCATCTCTCTAATACATTCCATGGCAGGGATCTGTTTGCCCCAATTGCTGCCAAAATCTCATCAAATACTCTATCTGATGGTGACATTATGGAGACCATCCTGCCAAGCATCAGAAATGGCAGCCATAATCTCCATAAGGTAATCTATCTTGACCGTTACGGTAATGCAATTACAGGAGTAAGAGCAGGATCATTGAGCGGGAACGATACAGTAGTTATAAATGGGGTGACCGTGAGAAACAGCGCCACCTTTTCGGACAGGGCAATTGGGGAGCCATTCTGGTATGACAACTCGGTTGGTCTGCTAGAGATAGCAGTCAACCAGGGAAGTGCCAGGGATAGGCTGGATATTGAGGTTGGGACAGCTGTCTCGATCATTACAGAGTGAGTTCAATTATGCAGGTGATATTTGTCTATAACGCGGATAGTGGGAAACTTAACACCATCTTCGATACCGCACACAAGATAGTAAGCCCATCAACATATCAGTGTTCACTATGTTCCCTAACCTATGGGGCATTTAGTGAAAAGGGTGAATGGGCAAAATTCAGAGAGTCCTCAAACGCCAACCTTGAGTTTCTTCACAAGGATGAATTTGAGAAGAGGTTCACCGAGCAATATGAATACCCGGTAGTTCTTGATACAACAGACGGGATGAAAGTTCTCTTCTCAAAAGATCAGCTGGACAAGTTTGAGAGTGTCGAGGAGTTGATATCTGCCATCAAGGAGGCTGTGGGGTAGTGCTTAAAGGTGTTCCCGCAGATATCTTCCAGTATGTGACCACGCCTCATTTGCCACCTGTTCAGGCGTACCACAGGCGACAATCTCACCGCCACCATCACCACCTTCAGGGCCGAGGTCAATAATCCAGTCTGCAGTCTTGATAACATCAAGGTTGTGTTCAATCACCACAACTGTATTGCCGTGGTCGCGCAGTCGGTGGAGTACCTGTAGTAACTGTTCGATATCATGAAAGTGAAGCCCTGTTGTAGGCTCATCAAGAATGTATAGAGTTTGCCCAGTGTCTCGTTTGGAGAGCTCACGTGAGAGTTTGATTCTCTGAGCCTCTCCACCTGAGAGGGTTGTGGCGTTTTGCCCAAGACGAATATAACTCAGCCCAACATCAATAAGTGTCTGCAGTTTTTTGGCAATTGTTGGAACAGGATCAAAGAAGGTTCTAGCCTCTTCAACGGTCATCTCCAGCACTTCATGGATGTTTTTGCCTTTATATTTTATTTCCAGAGTCTCCCGGTTGTATCTTTTCCCTTTGCAGACGTCGCATGGGACATAAATATCGGCAAGAAAGTGCATCTCTACCCTGATAACTCCATCTCCCTGGCATGCCTCACAGCGTCCGCCCTTTACATTAAAAGAGAATCTGCCCGGGGTGTAACCACGAGAACGAGACTCCTCTGTGCCAGAGAAGAGGTCACGAATTGGGGTAAAGAGACCTGTGTAGGTTGCTGGGTTTGATCGTGGTGTACGTCCAATTGGGCTCTGATCAATATTGACAACCTTGTCAAAGAGCTCCAGACCATCAATGTGTTCATGGGGTGCAGGATCCTCTTTTGCACGATTCAGGTGCTGTGCGGTTGCGCGGTAGAGAGTATCGTTGATCAGGGTCGATTTGCCGGATCCGGACACTCCAGTAATGCAGACCATGAGACCTGCAGGTATGGAAAGAGTTATATTTTTTAGATTGTTGCCGCTGGCCTTGTGAATGACTAGCTGTCTATCTCTGAATGCAGTTACCCGCTGTTTTGGTAGTCCGATTGAGCGTGATCCAGAGAGGTACTGTCCAGTGAGTGAGTTGGGATTGTTCATGACATCATCTGGGGTTCCCTGGGCCACAATCTGTCCACCATGAGTGCCGGCACCTGGCCCAATATCAACCACAAAGTCAGCCGTCTTGATGGCCTCCTCATCATGTTCAACCACAATAACGGTGTTGCCAAGGTCGCGCAGACGAATCAGAGTGTCGAGGAGCCTTTGGTTGTCTCGCTGATGCAGGCCGATGGATGGCTCATCCAGTACATACATGACTCCAACCAGTCCAGCACCGATCTGGCTGGCAAGGCGTATTCGTTGGGATTCGCCACCAGAGAGGGTATCCGCACTTCTCTCCAGAGAGAGGTAGTTGAGGCCAACATTAACCAGAAACCCAAGGCGTTGTGAAATCTCTTTAACGATCTTGGAGGCAACCTCTCCTCGCCATCCGGTCAGTTTCAGTTGGTTAAAGAAGTTGGCACTATCTTCAACAGAGAATCGACTTATCTCATGCAGGGGGTGTCCGTCAATAAATACGTGCCTTGCCTCCTCCCGTAGGCGGCTCCCGTTACACTCTGGGCAGGGGCGGCTGTTTATATATTTTGAGAGGTCATCACGTACCGAGTTTGAATCAGTCTCATGGTAGCGTCGTTCCATGTTCGGGATAATGCCTTCAAATGGGTGCTCTTTGCGGGTAACACCACCACGGCTGTTAAAGTAGCTGAACTCAACTGTTTCATCACCGGATCCATATAGAACAATCTTTACTACATCTTTCGGGAGTTGGTTAAATGGGGTCTCCAGATCAAACTTATAATGGTCGGAGAGGGATCTTAGGGTCTGGTGATACCATGCATTTCTTCTGTCCCATCCTCTAATTGCACCACCTGACAGAGGGAGTTCAGGATGGGTGACTATTCTCTCGGGATCAAGATATTGCTGAATGCCAAGCCCCTCACAACTTGGACATGCACCTACAGGGTTATTGAATGAGAAGAGACGTGGTTCTAGCTCTTCCAGGCTATAGCCACACTCTGGACAGCTATAGTGAGCAGAGAAAGAGAGCAGAGTGGTTTCCGGCTTGTCCATAAGGGAGACTGATGCAAGACCATCGGAGAGAGCAATGGCAGTTTCCAGTGACTCAGCCAGGCGTTGACGGATATCGGGTCGTACCTTCAGGCGATCTATAACAATCTCTATGGTATGTCTCTTTTTTCCATCAAGAGCGGGCATCTGGTCCAGATCGTGGATTACACCATCAACCACGGCCCTTAAAAAACCGTGGGCACGCTGCTCCTCGATAAGTTGTTGATGTTCACCCTTCCGCCCTCTAACCAGTGGAGCCAGCAGGACTATTTTGCTGCCCTCAGGAAGATTAAGAACCTGATCAACCATCTGGCTGATTGGTTGTGCCTCCAGTACAGTATCGTGTTGTGGGCAGTGGGGAGTGCCGACACGAGCATATAGCAAACGCAGATAGTCATGGATCTCAGTTACTGTTCCAACTGTGGATCGGGGGTTGTGTGAGGTTGATTTCTGTTCAATTGATATCGCTGGTGAGAGCCCCTCTATATGGTCTACGTCTGGTTTCTCCATAACCGAGAGGAACTGTCTGGCGTAGGCAGATAGGGACTCAACATAGCGACGCTGACCTTCGGCATAGATGGTGTCGAAGGCAAGAGATGATTTGCCAGATCCTGATAGCCCGGTCAGAACAATCAGCTTTTCTCGAGGGAGATCGAGATCAATATTCTTTAGGTTGTGGGTTCGAGCCCCGCGAATAATAATCTTGTCCATGGTCTATTGTAGATATGACTTTTTGTCAGCGGAAAACCTGATAATATAGCTCAACTTTTATTTTGGCTCGACCTATTATTGCTATTTGACTGAAATTGGTTGATCTGGAGTGGAAGATAGGTAGAACAACAAAAAGATGTTATCAAGGAAGAGTTACCGGAGGTCTGGATGAAGAAAGGTGAGGGAGAGGGAATGTTGCCAGTTGAGCGCAGAGCAGCTGGATCATTGGCAGGAATTTTCTCGATGCGAATGCTGGGACTATTTATGTTGCTGCCGGTACTTTCGCTATATACGGAGGAGTTTGAGGGGGCTACCCCAATGTTGATGGGGGTAGCGCTTGGAGTTTATGGCCTGACTCAGGCACTACTACAGATTCCGTTTGGGATGCTCTCCGACAGATTTGGCAGAAAACGTATTATCGCCATGGGGTTGATGCTGTTTGCGGTTGGAAGTGTGGTTGCTGCCATGGCAACAACCATCGAGGGAGTTATCATAGGGCGTGCGATTCAGGGGTCTGGTGCTATTGCCGCTGCTACCATGGCACTATTGGCAGACCTGACTCGTGAAGAGTTCAGGACAAGGGCCATGGCTACTTTTGGGATGAGTATTGGTGCCTCATTTACGGCAGCAATTATTCTTGGACCCGTCATCAGTGGCTGGGTAGGTGTATCAGGAATCTTCTGGATTACTGCGCTATTGGCAGTCTTTGGGTTGGTAATGCTGTTTCGTATTGTTCCGACCCCAACTCATAGCCATATGCATCATGACGCAGAGGCGGATCCGGCACAATTTGGGGCAGTGCTTGGTGACTCACAACTTCTTCGCCTTAATTTTGGCATATTTGTACTTCACTTGATTCTGACAGCTATATTTGTGGTCATACCTATCGGTTTGAGAGATGGTGGTATGGCTCCGCAGGATCACTGGATGGTCTATCTGGGCGCGGTTCTAGTGGCAGTGATGATCATGATACCAATGATTATTCAGGCAGAGAAAAAGGGCAGAATGAAAGAGGTCTTCTCTATCGCCATTGGGCTGGTGGCAATATCACAGTTCGGTTTATGGCAGATGTCTGATTCACTGTGGGGAATTATTATCTTTATGGTCATCTTTTTTGGAGGGTTTAATCTCTTGGAGGCAACTCTGCCTTCACTTATCTCAAAGATGGCACCGGCAGACAAAAAGGGTACAGCAATGGGGGTCTATTCAAGCTCCCAGTTTTTTGGTGCCTTTATGGGGGGTATTCTGGGCGGGTGGATTCTTGGTTGGTCCGATGGTGTAGAGATTGCGCCGGTTTTCCTTGCTTCTGGTGGATTGGCCTTGTTATGGCTGGTAGTGGCTAGCAGTATGGAACGTCCCAAGTCAGTAAAGACACAGCTTTTACGGGTAGGGGAGATTGATCAACTACAGGCATCAATACTGGCACAACAGCTATTAGGTATTCCCGGGGTTAGTGAGGCCGTGGTAATTGCCGAAGATGAAGTTGCCTATCTCAAGGTGGATGAGAAAATTTTGGATAGAAAATCACTGGAACCGTTTGCTCCAGCATGAGACCATGAACGGATCGGAAATTGTATTGTGTTAATGGACTAAAGAGGGAAGAGGAAGATGGCAAGAGGAGTCAATAAGGTAATTTTGGTGGGTAATTTGGGGCAGGATCCGGATGTGCGTTATACCGCTGATGGACGAGCTATTGCGAATATATCCATCGCCACAACAGATAGCTGGAAAGACAAGAATACCGGGGAGCAGCAGGATCGTACAGAGTGGCATCGTGTTGTCTTCTTTAATCGATTGGCTGAAATTGTATCTGAGTACCTCAAGAAGGGTGCGCAGGTCTATGTTGAGGGTCGTCTACAGACCCGCAAGTGGCAGGACAAGGATGGTAATGACCGTTATACGACGGAGATCGTAGCTAGTGAGATGCAGATGTTGGGCGGCCGTAGTGGAGGCACTGCTGACTTCGGTGGCAGCTCTGGTGGTGGACAGCAGCAACAGGCTCCAGCGGCGGCTACAGCTCCAACCATGAATGATCTGGATGACGATATACCGTTCTAAAGGAATGGCTCTACCTCAACCCACTCTCCTGCTTCTACACCACTATTCTCTTCAGGCAGCACAATGAAGCAGTCGGCAATGCTCATTGAACGTAGAATATGTGAGCCTTGAGGGCCGGCACCACGCACTACGGTCTCGCCGTTATCCCCTTTTTCCAGGATGCCACGCTGGAACTCCAGTCGACCTGGGCGTTTTTTCAGCTTATTACTACAGCGTAGCGGGATGCGGAATGGGGTAGCACGCTCTTTTCCGGCCAGGTGGTTAAGTGCAGGACGGACAAATTGGAGGAATGTGACCATTGCTGATACCGGATTGCCAGGCAGACCAAAGAACCATGCATTGTTCAGCTTTCCAAAGGCGAGTGGTTTCCCCGGTTTCATTGCGATACGCCAGAAATTAACCTCTCCCAATCTGTCAAGAGTCTCTTTTACGAAGTCGGCCTCACCAACAGAGACACCACCAGAGGTTATGACTACATCGGCCTGAGCGGCAGCATCCTGAAAGGCCTGTTCGATCAATTCACGCTCATCACGAATAATTCCAAGATCAATTAGCTCAACCCCAAGCTCACGGAGCATGCTGAATACGGTATAGCGATTACTGTCGTAGATCTGCCCATCCCCTAATGGTTCACCAGCAGAGCAGAGCTCATCACCGGTGGAAAAGAAGGCTACCCTGATTCTCTTTTTGACCTGGACCTCGCCATAACCAAGTGATGCAATCATCCCCAGTTCTGCAGCCCCCAGTCTCTGTCCCGGATGGAGCACTGTCTCGCCAGTTCTCATATCCTCACCAGCCATACGGACATTCTCTCCCGGAGTGTGGTTGTCCTCGCTGGAGAAGGTTACCTGTTCATCTTCCCTGGTGGCCTTTTCCTGCATGATGACAGTGTCAGCACCATCAGGGATCTTGGCACCAGTCATGATTCTGACAGATTGCCCTCTCTGCATGACTCCATCAAAGGGGGTGCCGGCGAATGATGAACCAATCACCTCAAGCGTAACTGTACCGTTATCTGGCAGGTCGGCCCCCTGAATTGCATAACCATCCATAGCCGAATTGTTATAGGACGGAACATTAATTGGAGAAACTATCTCTTCTCCCAGGGTGCGGCCAAATGCTGTCATTACCTCAACTGTCTCAATATCTTCAGTTGGGTTAATTTCCTGGAAGATCTTTTCCAGTGCCTCGTTGACGGGCAAGAGTCCTTTCTTGGGTGTCATGTTGTCTGTTTCCTGTGAAGTACGTTGGTTTCTATAAAGTCTGCTATCTGTTCACTATTATCCAGATCTAGCCTCGGGATTGAAGGGTTCATCTGTTCGTTATTACTTATGGCGATAGCAATTATTTGGCTGTCATCTGGATACAGTAGTGGCTTGCCGGTGACAGAGCGGTGCAGTTCTATTCGAGGGATTGGTTCATGCTTAAATCCTTCAATCAGAATTAGATCAATATTGTCATGATCAAGTTTTGGCAATAGCTGCTTAAGATCAGGCTCAGTTGCATCTCCGCTATTTTCATTTATTAAGGCCCAGCGTCTGGATGATGCAACCAATACCTGACTGGCACCAGATTTTCTCAATTTATAGCTATCCTTTCCGGGCTGGTCGATATCAAATTCATGGTGAGTATGTTTGATTGCAGCGACATGTACTCCTCTTGCTACCAGGATTGGAATAATCTGCTTCAACAGGGTGGTTTTTCCTGTTCCACTCCATGCGGCAAATCCCAGTAGTGGTGTTGGAGAATTTAATGTTTTTGAGTTCACAGCTAATCCTGCAGTTGTTGCTCTATGGCAGACTGCTCTTCAGGTGTATTGATGTTTGAGAACAGCATGGTGGAGTTGAAATTGCAGATTGCCGGATTCAATGATTCAAGCCATCTGTATACCCTGCGCTCATTATCTGCTAGCCGCTCTTTGATTGAGTCGATAATATGGTGAGAAGCAAGAAAACAGAGTTGCTGCATCCTCTCTCCATCATGGGCTACAGCAATCGGTGAATCTGTCTGTTGCAGAGATTCATACAGCCTCTCGACCAGATCAGCTGGAATCAGAGGGGTATCACATGGAGTGACCAGAATGAGAGGTGTGTCGGTGATCTCAATGGCACTGGCAATTCCGGCAAGTGGACCATCAAATTTGTCGTTGTAATCAGATATTACTGGGTACCCAAATGCCTCATAGTACCGTTGATTGCGGTTTGCACTAATGATCATGGTCCCTACCTGCGGAGTCAGACGTTCTATAACGTGTTGCACCATAGGCTTGCCGTTGATAGTGGTAAGACCCTTATCATCTCCCCCCATACGTGTGGCTCTGCCGCCAGCCAGTATGATTCCGGTAATTCCTTTCATCGCGCGCGAGTATATACTGTGGTAAGGTTAATAACTAAAATAATTAAGATAAGAATTATACATCTACCGAGGAGTTAATGATCATGCGTTGGATCGTACGATTACTTTTTCTTGCCGTTATCCTTTACGGTATTTTGCCATACTATAGTCTCTATCGATTTGATCATGCATTGGTTGCCAATGATGTGTCCCAGCTTGGTAAATACATTGATCTGCAACAGGTGCAGGAGAACTACAAGAGAGTCCTCCGGATCGAGAGTAGAGATCATAATGAGGGGCTAGCCTCAAGAATGCTTCGTGATGGAGCAAACTCCATGAGCGCCTATACCGTAGATCAGGCGGTAACTATAGAGTGGATCAGACATCGACTCTCTGGAGCAAATCGGGGAGAAACCGGTGTCTCAATATACGATACTCTTGATCATGCCTTCTTTGATTCACCAAACCAGTTTTTAGTGAGATTAGGTGATCTGGGTGATGATCCAACTGTATTGATAATGAAGCGACATGGGATGGTTTGGCGTCTTAGCGAACTCTATTAGTAGGGAATCTCTGCAAAATCTTTGGTAGTCATAGCCGGGCTCGAGCGTGCTACAGATTAATGGCTGCCAGAGCCGGTGGAACGCTTAATATATCTGAAAACAGCGTCTCTGAACTCCTGAATAGCCTCATCCGAGTTTAGTTGTTTTGGAGTTGAGACAGGAAGGTCAGGATGTCGTGATCTTATAAATGTAGTAAAAACTCCGTTATCCTGGTTGAGTTCAGATCCTGATGGTGAAAACAGAGGAGTATCTCCAACCCCGCAACTTGGAGAGCGGTTCTGGAGAATGGCTCCGCTCAAGGTGGTGTTGGCCTCATCAAATCTTCTGAAAAATCTATGTAGTTGTGAGGTGATATCCACTGTTTGATCATCTCGGCCTCTGACATAAATAATACCATTGCCATCTTTGACTAACTGTACTGGTGGGCGCGGTATCGACAGTCCAGCCTCAACCTCGGGGCATACTGGAAGTATGGAAAACAGACCGGCTATCTCCTCTATAAGCTTCTGTGATTTTTTGTCCTTGCCATCATATCGTACGGGATCTCCAAGAAGGCAGCGGCTTACGGCAACAACAGGCATAGAGTCATGGTTATGCATGTCGTCTATACCCTGTTCTCTCCCCAGTTAGCCAAAAGGATATCTGTCAGCGCATCAATATGGTCATGACGATTATTCAAGGCTGGAATATATTGATAACTCTCTCCACCAGAACCGATAAACAGATCTCTGTCCTGCATGGCAATCTCCTCAAGAGTCTCTACGCAGTCGGCAGAGAATCCTGGACAGATAATATCGATCTTGTTGATGCCCTCAACGGGAAGAAGCCTCAGGGTCTCTTCAGTATATGGTTTTAGCCACTCCTCTTTGCCAAAGCGTGATTGGAATACAACCTGTAGTTGTCCATCTCTCAACCCAAGTTTTTTGTTCAGGGCAATGGCAGTGGCATTGCATTGATCACGATAGGGGTCTCCGGCATCGTGGTAGCGTTGTGGCAATCCATGAAAAGAGAGCAGTATACGTTCTGCACGCCCACCCTCTTTCCACTTGTCATTGATGGAGTTTGCCAGGGCCTCAATATACCCAGGATTATTGTGATAGTTATTGATGAAGGTTAAATCTGGAATGTTCCGCCACTGTTGCAATGCTTGAGAGACAGCATCAAAGGTTGATCCAGTAGTGGCGGCCGAATATTGGGGAAACAGGGGGAGGATGATGATCTTGCTGACCTCCTGTTGACGCAGGCTCTCCAGTGCTGATGATATTGACGGGTTGCCATACCGCATTCCCAGAGCAACAGGTACTTTGTATCCAAGTTTGTCTGCCAACCTCTTCTCTATAGCCTCTCTCTGGCGTTTAGAGATAACCAGTAGTGGCCCGCCATTTTCTGTCCATACTTTCTGATATGCTTTCGCTACCCGTTTGGGGCGAACTCTGAGGATAATTCCATGTAAAATCAGCCACCACTTCAGACGAGGCATATCCACAACACGGCGATCCCACAGAAATTCTGCAAGATAACGTCTGAGAGATGCTGGTGTTGCATCATCAGGGGTCCCCAAGTTTGTAATAAGTACGCCAGTGGTCATATATTTCTTCTGTGTCAGTTAGTGGAGTATTGTTACAATTTTGTCACCGAACTGCCATGAATAATCGTTGTAAGAGAGAATGAGCATAGAATCGATCAAAAATAGCCAAAACCTGGTAATTGCGCTGGCACAAACCAATCCGCATGTTGGAGCATTGCAGAAAAACATTGACCAGATGGTTGAGTTTGCAAAACATGCAAAGAGAGAGGGGGCAGATATCGTTCTATTTCCGGAGCTCTCTCTGACGGGATATCCGCCAGAGGATCTGTTGTTGCGTCCGGGATTTCTGCAACAGGTTGAGGATGGAATGCAACAGCTGGTAGAGGCGGCGGATGAGATCAGCCTGGTGGTTGGGCACCCGCTGCGGGACAGAAGTGGTCTGCTGTATAACGCTGCTACGTTATTGCGTGGACAAAAGATTGAGATGAGCTACTGTAAGCAGGAGCTGCCCAACTACGGGGTGTTTGATGAGAAACGTTACTTTGCTCGGGGGGATGCCCCTGTTCTGTTTGAACATAAGGGTAAAAGTATTGCTATAACGATATGTGAGGATCTGTGGCACCAAAAGGTTATGCAGCAGATTTCCAATGCGGGAGCTGATCTGGTCCTTAATCTGAATGCATCCCCATACCATGCAGGCAAGAGAGGAGATCGTGAGGAGATTATCCGCAAGAGGATTGGGGAGAGTGGAATTCCGGTGGTTTATGTCAATCAGGTTGGAGGTCAGGATGAGTTGATCTTTGATGGAGGCTCCTTTGTGATGAATGGCGAGGGAGAGAAGATCGTCTGTGGGGAGTTTTTTACAGAGGGTCTCTATATCTATGATAGTGCGGAGGAGTATTTATGTCTTAGTGCACACTCTGTGGATGACCCAGAAGGTGATCAGGAGTTGTCCGAGATATATCAGGCGTTGATACTGGCAGTAAAAGATTATGTGGGAAAGAATGGTTTTCCCGGGGTGGTTCTCGGACTGTCTGGTGGCATTGATTCGGCATTGACTCTCGCTATTGCGGTGGATGCACTTGGCGCTGACAATGTGGAGGGGGTGGCTATGCCATCTCGTTACAGCGCACAAATGAGTGTTGAGGATGCAGAGATAGAGGCAAATGTACTTGGGATTGATTTTCGGATTATTCCCATAAAGCAGACCTTTGATGCATTTATGGATACCTTGAGTGATGAGTTTGATGGATATGGGGTGGATGCCACAGAGGAAAATATTCAGGCCAGATGTCGGGGCGTGATTCTGATGGCTATTGCCAACAAGAAAAATCGAATGTTACTGACAACCGGAAACAAGAGTGAGATGTCGGTCGGTTATGCCACTCTGTATGGGGATATGGCAGGAGGATTTGCTCCCCTCAAAGACATATCCAAGTTGTTGGTCTATCGGTTGGCAGAGTGGAGAAATCGACAGGCCAAAGAGCGTGGACAAGATGAGGTTATTCCACAGCGTGTGATTGACAGGCCGCCATCAGCTGAGCTGGCACCAGACCAGAAAGATTCAGACTCGCTACCACCATATGAGATCCTTGATCAGATTCTTGAGCGTTATATAGAGCAGGAGCAGTGTGCAGAAGAGATCATTGATGCCGGTTTCGGTTCTGAAGTAGTCAACCGCATAATTGGGATGGTCAATGGTAATGAGTACAAGAGACGACAGGCGCCTCCAGGGGCAAAGATTACAACCAGGGCATTTGGACGAGATCGTCGTTACCCCATAACATCAGGGTTTCGCTCTCGTTAGCTGTGCTTGACTCTGTAAATCGGTTACTCCGGATAATTTGCAGCATAAACCCGTTCAGTATCTGCCGCCAGATCCTCCATTCCCATCTTGTGGTAGATATCAACCAACAGGAGTAGAGCATCTCTTACCACAGGAGTTTTCTGGAAGTTCTCAATAACGTAATTTGCACGTTTTGAGGCTGCAACATAGGCCTCTCGATCCATATAAAATTTGGCAACATGTAGCTCATGCTCTGCCAGTTTGTTGCGGGTAAAGAGCATTCTCTTTCTCGCGTCTTCACTGTACTTGCTCTGAGGAAAGCGTGTCACCAGTTTAGAGAAGTAGTGAAATGCCTCGCGCATCGCCTTGGGGTCTCGTGTTGCTGGGTCAGTTAGGGCAATATCTGACAACATTGTTCTCCCTTCATCGTAATTTACCAGGCCACGCATATAGTAGACATAGTCAACACTGGGGTGACGGGGATGCTGTTTTATAAAACGGTCAGCAGCAGCTATAGCCGATGCAGACTCATCCCACTTGTAATATGCGTAGATGGTCTCGATTTGAGCCTGCATAGCATGTTTGTCGTAGGGGAAACGGGCCTGCAGCTTCTCAAAATACTCGATTGCCTTCTCGTAGCCTCCACTTGTCATCGCTTCGTGCGCCTCAAAGTAGAATCTGTTGGCAGACCAGTCCTCTGTAACATCAATTTGCTCAGGAAGAAGAGAGCAGCCAGACAAACCTGAAGCAAGGATGGAAACCAGTAGAAGGATGGAGGAGAATGGAGCCTGTTTACGAATCATGGTTATAGTAAAAAAATAGTAGGAAAGGACGAAGGGTAGCGAAAAGAATATGGATCCGCAACAAAACTCAAATGGGTCTGATCAGTATCATACCACCATCCCGGAGGAGCTTTCTGGTAAACGGTTTGATGTTGCTCTGGCGACGCTCTTTCCGGAATTCTCCAGAAGTAGATTGCAGTCCTGGATACGTTCTGGTGATGCTTTGATTGATGGTGAGAAGAGACGTCCAAGAGACTCGGTGGCTACCGGGGAAGAGGTTAGGCTACAGGCTGAGAGAGAGGAGGAGGTACAGTGGGTAGCTGAACCAATCCCACTGAATATTCTGCATGAAGACGATTCAATCATCTTTGTTGATAAACCTGCAGGGATGGTGGTTCATCCGGCAGTAGGAAATTGGGGGGGAACTCTGGTTAACGCTCTTTTACACCATGATAAAACCCTTGCGGAGGTTCCACGAGCAGGCATTGTCCATCGTCTGGATAAAGATACCAGTGGAGTTCTGGTGGTTGCCAAAACATTGGAGGCACATACCGATTTGGTGAGACAGCTACAGGAGAGGTCCATGAGTCGAGAATATCAGGCTATCTGCAAGGGAGTGATGACCGCTGGCGGAACAGTTGATGCTCCAATTGGCAGGCATCGTGTGGATCGCAAGAAGATGGCTGTGGTCGAGAATGGTAAACCTGCAGTAACCCACTACAGGGTAATGGAGAAATTTCGTTCACATACCCATGTCAGACTTTCCCTGGAGACAGGGAGAACTCATCAGATTCGTGTTCATATGGAGCACATCCGTTTTGCCCTGTTGGGAGATCCTGTCTATGGTCACCGTCTTCAGATCCCTGCAGGTAGCTCTGAAGAGATGAGTGAGACCCTTCGTGTATTCAAGAGACAGGCTCTGCATGCGGCTCGTTTGGGTTTGAGGCATCCACTGTCAGGAGAGTTGATTGAGTTTGAGGCTCCCCTGCCTGAGGATATGGTGAATATAATTGATATTCTTCGTGAGGATAGAGAGATCAACTCCCAGTGACGATTGTTGATGTAGAGCCAGATTGGCCAGCTCCAGATGGAGTTAGAGCAGTGACAACCACACGCAAGAGCGGCAATCTGGCAACTCATGTAGGGGATAATCCGGTTGCGGTAAAGAAGAACAGAGAAAATCTACAAAATCGACTTGGATTGCCGCATGATCCTTGGTGGTTGAATCAGGTTCACAAAACAGCAGTTGTAGAATTGCCTGCAGAGAGCCAGATAGCAGAGGCGGATGGTTCCTGGACCTCCATGAGAGGAGTTGTATGTGCTGTTCTTACAGCCGATTGCATGCCAATTATTGTCACCAACAGACTGGGGGATAGAATCGCAGCTATTCATGCAGGATGGAGAGGGTTGGCTGCCGGGATTATTGAGCAGGGTGTTTCAAAGTTCCAGAATGATGGTGATGAGCTAATGGTGTGGCTTGGACCGTCAATCGGACAGCACTCCTATGAGATTGGTGATGAGGTTAGGGAGATATTTTGTCGGCATAGTGAGGAGGCTGAGGAGATGTTTGTGCCATCAGATGGTGGAAGATGGCTGGCATCAATGACCGGTCTTGCTCGTCAGCAGCTTCAACAGCTTGGCATATATTCGGTTTATGGTGGCGAGTGGGATACATTCACAGATAGTGAGCGGTTCTTCTCCTATCGAAGAGATGAAAATACAGGACGGTTGGCAACACTGATATGGCTGGAGTAGGGGAAGAGAGTATGAAAAATTGGTACATGATGGCGTTGGTAGGAAAGGATCAGCCAGGAATTGTGGCTCAGATTACAGAGGCACTGTTCAAGGCTGGGGGGTCTCTTGGTGAGACCTCAATGATGCGGCTTGGCAGTAACTTCACCATCATGATGATGGTAGAGATGGATGGCGATGAGAAACAGCTGTGTCAAACTGTGCATCCGGTAACCGAGGAGCTGGGGCTTCATCTGCATGTTGACAAGATAGAGCCAGGATTGCATCAGCACTCAATTCCAGATCTTCGGGTGGTGGTTTATGGTGCTGATCGTCCAGGTATTGTGGCCCAAGTGACAGGGGTATTGGCAGAGTCCGGTTTTGATATTACAGATCTGGATTCACAGGTTGGGGGTGCTGCAGAAAAGCCAATCTATATTCTTATGATTGAAGGGATAGCAGGTGCTGGCGTGGATGCTGTCCATCGGGCCCTGGAGCCTCTGTCTGAATCAATTGATTTTCGTGTGGAAGAGATTGAGACCTTGATTGGTTGATATGGAGATTTTGACCTATCCCGATAGCCGTCTGAAGCAGGAGTGTGAGGCGGTTGACTCTTTTGATGAGGAGTTGGCCCGGTTTATAACAGAGCTTGATACCTTCATGCGTAGCCAGCCTGGAGGTATTGGTATTGCCGCTCCTCAAGTGGGGAGGTTACAGAGAATATGTATTGTGGATCTGACTGGAATGACCAGAGGAAAAAAGAAGAGACCTGTTCCCAACCAGGGGAGGATGGTGCTTGTAAATCCAGAGATTACCGAGTGGGATGGTTTTGAGCTTGGGCGTGAGGGCTGTATGTCTGTACCTGACTATACGGGCAATGTGATTCGTGCCACTCAGATAAAATTTGCCGCACAGGATGAATCTGGCGAACTTCATGAATATGAGAGTGAAGGCTATGAGGCCAGGGCAATCCAGCATGAAGTGGATCATCTGGATGGGATGCTGTTTCTGGACAGGCTGGTCAGCCGTAGAACTGATCTGTTTCAGAGAAAAAAACGTTAGGATAATCCGGAGTCTATCGATAATCTCATGGATAGATCAATAGCGTGGACATGTTTTGTGAGTGCTCCTATAGATATATAGTCAACGCCGGTGTCGGCAATATCCTTTAACTGCTCCAGAGAGACATTTCCTGAAACCTCCAGTAGTGCACGACCACTGTTTAGTGATACGGCCTCTCTCATCTGTTGCAGAGAAAAATTATCCAGCATGATGACATCACTCTCAGCAGCAACAGCCTCATTCAGTTCATTAATTGATTCAACCTCGACCTCAATCTTCTCGTTGCTGGAGATTTCTCGCGCACGCTCTACAGCACTCTTGATTGAGCCACAGGCGGCAATATGGTTCTCTTTTATCAGAAAGGCATCATAGAGACCCATTCTGTGATTGGTACCTCCGCCACAATGCACAGCATATTTCTGCGCTTCTCTCATCCCGGGAATGGTCTTTCTGGTATCAAGGATCTCTGCATGGCTCTCTGCTATCTGTTCGGTGTATTGTCTGGTGATGGTTGCCGTGGCAGAGAGTGTCTGCAGAAAATTCATTGCAGTACGCTCTGCAGTTAATAGTGCTCGGGCAGAGCCTTGTATGGTTACTAGAATCTGATTGGCAGAGACAGCTGCTCCATCCTCCATATTCCACGTTAGCAATATGGATGGGTCAAGCTGATGAAAGCTTTCATCAACCCACTCTCTACCACATAGCACCATATCATCTCTGGTAAGAATGGTTGCAGTTGCCATGGTCTTTTCAGGTATTAATTGAGCTGTAACGTCTCCTGATTGAATATCCTCCTCAAGGGCATTGGAGACTGCACGGTAAATGGATTGGTCAGGATGGTTCATGATAATTGCTCTCTTGAGCGGTTGTGATTTTTTGGTCAATAAGTTCTGTAGCGTGGAGCTCCATTGAAACCATACCATTTTCCAGGGCAGTGGCACGAATCTCGTCTGCAGTAATGCCATCTCTGATCTGTTCTCGAATCAGGGAGTTCACTTTGATCAGTTCATAAATAGGGGTTCTTCCATAAAATCCACTTCTGTTGCAGTGGTGACAATGCGCTCTGTCTGGAGATTCTCCATGGCATTGGTCACATAGTTTTCTGACTAATCTTTGAGAGAGGACACCAATCAGGGTGTCCTTGAGCATATAAGGCTCCATACCCATCTCCAGCAGCCTTGTTATGGCACTGGGGGCATCTCTGGTGTGAAGTGTGCTCAGCACAAGATGTCCTGTATATGCACTCTGCAGGGCAATTTTAGCGGTCTCTTGATCTCGAATCTCACCAATGAGGATTACATCGGGGTCATGGCGCAGGATATGCCGCAGATTTTTTGCAAAAGTATTGTTGGCAACCTCATTGACCTCAATCTGTCTCACCCGATCCATGCGGTATTCTACTGGGTCCTCAATACTTATGATATTGAGAGCACGTTCCCGCAGGGTATCCATGGCAGCATACATGGTGGTGGATTTTCCGGACCCTGTTGGTCCAGTGATCAGGATCAAACCATTCTTCTGTTGCAGCATTCTGCGAAAGAGCTGTTCATCACCAAACCTGAAGCCAATATCGGATATTTTTCGTAGCCCTGTTTTGGGGTCCAAAATGCGAATGACTACACTCTCGCCCTCCAGGGTGGGAACAGTGGATATACGCAGATCTACCCCCCTGTTATTAACCGAGAGATGATACGCCCCGTCCTGTGGCAGGCGATGTTCGGCAATATCCATATTGCCAAGAATTTTTATGCGGCTAACGATGGCAGAATAGTGGTTACGATTGATACGGTGTGCAAGTTGCATGGAGCCATCTACCCGGTAACGGACTTCAACTACTGTTTGCAGTGGTTTGAGGTGTATATCAGAGGCGCGTTTTTCAATGGCCTCCACAATCATCTCTCTAACCAGAGCAATGATCTTTTTACCCTGTATGTTTTTTTCCGTTTGATGTTCTTTTGATGAGTCCACAGAAAGCTGGTGCAGGCTTCCAGTTGGCAAAAATAGATGAACCCCGTTATGTGACTCTCCTACATCATATAGATGGTCTCCAGACGAATCAGATTTGTAATGCTCGGCAGAAGAGCTCAGGGTTGAGCCATCACTAAATCGCAGATGAAATGAGACTGTCATCTCCCCCGGGCATGGTTGATGATGATAAAGGTGACTTATTGAGTGGAAATCGAGCTGGCTGATTTGGTTTGAATGGTCATCATGATAATGCACAGATTTGGATTCAGCATCTATACCATGTAGTTTTCCGGTGACCGTTTGACCATCAATAAGTTGGCATAAAAAGGGTGAACTATTCATCATGGCTCCAGCTGTTGACTGTTGGGTTTGAGCCAACTGCACCGGACAGCACCATCGTTAACTGTTGACGTGCTCCGGATGAAGAGTGAGCCCCGTCGCTGATTACAGTATAGATGCTGGATGATTCGGTAACGGATGCACTAAATTCACCATCTCCAACTGTTCCAGAAATAGTAGCGACCACCTGATTGTTGGCATGGTTTTCAATCGCCTGTTGTAGTCCTGCCTCAGCGGCATGAAATGCTGCTACTCCATAACGGAAGTTTGATGCCATCTTCTCTTCAAGTTGTGCAGATTGCATCGCCCCCAACCCAAGCATACTCATCAGGGTCAACAGCAACAGACTGATAACCAGAGTGCTTCCCCTGTATATGGGGCTGGAGGGTGATCTAGGTAGTGAGTATGGCACGTCTGGTATATGGTTTTACTGGATGAAAAATAGGTTATGATTCTGCGGATGAGAGATGGATTCAGGTTCAAGAGTATCACATGCGAGAACTGATTCTGGGCGGCACCCGCTCAGGAAAAAGTAGCTATGCAGAGCGAGTGGCACTGGATAGAGGAGAGAGCCTTCTCTATCTGGCAACTGCGACTGCCGGTGATGGTGAGATGAAAAACAGGATCGTTCACCACCAGCAGAGCCGATCACCTGAGTGGGAGTTGATAGAAGAGCCAATACGGCTCTCATCAGTATTGCTACAGGAGGCCAGGGATGGGCGTACCATCCTGGTTGAGTGTCTAACCTTATGGTTAACCAATTTGCTTCTGCAGGAAGACGAAATGGTGTTGGAGCAAGAGGTCAGTTTACTTGTAAAGACTCTTCCAGAACTGCCGGGAACCACACTGCTGGTTGGTAACGAGACCGGTATGGGGGTGGTGCCGATGGATGCACTGACACGAAAATATTGTGATGAAGCAGGAAGGCTTCACCAAAAACTGGCAGCTATCTGCGATAGAGTAACTCTGGTAGTTGCCGGTCTGCCACAAACATTAAAGGGATAAAGATGGGTAATAACTGGTGGGAGTCTCCGGTTCAGCAGGTTGACAGGCAGTCCGAAAAACAGGCGGAAGAGCGCCAGCTACAGCTGACCAAACCACCTGGTGCACTGGGTCGACTGGAATCTCTGGCAATCAGATTGGCATCAATGCAGGGGAGGGTAAAACCCGCAATTAAGAACCCATTCATCACCATCTTTGCTGCAGACCATGGGGTGGCGGAGATGGGGGTGTCAGCCTTTCCGCAAGAGGTGACGGCAGAGATGGTACGTAACTTCTCGCGTGGAGGGGCAGCAATTAGTGTCTTGGCAAACAGCCTGGGTGCAACCCTTGAGGTGGTTAATGTGGGGACTGTAGGTTCACTGGAACCACTTGGTGGGGTTGTTGATGCCCGAATATCATCAGGGACAAAAAATCTTGCCCAGGCGCCGGCAATGGATAGAGGTGAGCTGGAGCGTGCCCTTGGGGTGGGGAGAGAGGCAGTGGAGCGTGCGGCCGGACAGGGGGCAGATATCTACATAGGTGGCGAGATGGGGATAGCCAACACCACATCAGCTTCTGCGGTAGCGGCCGCACTACTTGGAGAGCGTGGCGCATCCGTTGTTGGTGCAGGGACCGGACTTGATTCCGCTGGGGTCTCCCGCAAAGGTGAGGTTATAGAGCAGGCGCTTGAACTCCATAAAGACAATCTGGGTAGTCCAATGGATATCCTGCAAAATCTGGGTGGATTTGAGGTTGCTGCTCTGGCAGGCGCATACATCAAGGCGTCACAGTCAGGGGTGCCGGTACTTGTGGATGGTTTCATAACATCGGTTGCGGCACTTGCTGCGGTCAGAATCAATTCAGCTGTCAGGGGGTGGCTAATCTTCTCCCACCGCTCTGCAGAGCAGGGGCATGGCAAGGTACTTGATGCCATGGATGCGAACCCTCTGTTGGATCTGGGGATGAGACTGGGGGAGGGGAGTGGTGCCGCAGTTGCTGTTCCCATCTTGCAGCAGGCGTGTCAGCTGCATGGGGAGATGGCCACCTTTGGCGAGGCAGGGGTCTCTGAGGGGTAGCCCAACTTGACCATGCAGCCGCTCATAATTGCCTTTCAACTGCTAACCAGGATTCCGATTACTGTGGTGGTTGAACCGACGCCACAAAACCGTGGTTACTCTATCCTCTTCTACCCACTGGTGGGGGCAACTATTGGCGGGCTGCTGTTGCTGCTCGCATCCTTGTTACCAACATCTCCTCTGCCACTCCAGGCATCACTGATCCTGGTTCTATGGGTCTTCCTGACTGGAGGGCTCCACCTGGATGGGCTGGCTGACAGTGCCGACGCATGGGTTGGTGGAATGGGAAATCGAGAGCGGATGTTGGAGATAATGAAAGATCCAACATCGGGCCCTATGGGGGTGATATCAATTGTTCTGCTGCTACTGGTCAAGTGGAGCGCAATCATGGCGCTACTGGAAGGTGGAGAGTGGATGATGTTGATCTGGCCACCTATTCTGGCCAGAACAGCCCTGATTACACTTTTCCAGACCACCAAATACATTCGTCCAGGCGGGATGGGTGATGGTATCTCATCCAATATTCCTCGTCTGTTGGGGGTATTGGTACAGATTGCAGTATTGGGTACTGCCCTGTTTTATGGCGTGTCGTGGATTACACTGTTGATTGTCGCTACTGCACTGCTACTGTTTCGTTGGATGATAGTTAAACAGCTAGGTGGAGTAACCGGGGATATAGCCGGGGCAATGGTTGAGAAGATGGAGGCGCTGTTGTTGCTGCTGTTGATTGTTGAATAAGTTAATAGCCTGAACAAACCGGGATCTCACCATACTTACCGTCTATCTTGCTGGACGGTTCCAGAAGTTACAAATCTAATAACCCATCCAGTTTCAGGTGCTCCTCCATCTCGTCAGCAAGTCTGTTCAGGCTCTCTTCTCTGAGTTGCTCAATGTTTAGTGAATGAGAGCTATCATCCATTCCTGCCCATCTGAGTAGCGACTCTGACGCCTCAGGGTGGTCAAATAATCCATGGATATAGCACCCTGCAACCTGATTATCATCCGAGATGGCGCCATCTGCATCACCACCTCGTAACCTGACTAGTGGCTGTTTAAGAGCCTCTCCGGTTGTTATTCCGGCATGGATCTCGTAGCCCTTAACAGTGGCTGTTGACGGGGTATCTCCAGCTGCTAGCGTCAGGTTGCCGGTTATATTTTTTAGCTGCTTCTCTGGCTTCAGCTCGGTCTCCATCTGGAGCAGTCCAAGCCCCGCTGTTGTCCCCGGTTCACCCTCTATCCCATCAGGGTCATTGATCTTCTCTCCCAACATCTGGAAGCCACCACAGATCCCGATCACCTTGCCGCCGTAGCGTATGTGTTTCTGGATGGCAGACTCCCACCCCTGTTCACGAAGCCACTGCAGATCGGAACGAACGCTCTTGCTACCGGGCAGAATAATAAGATCAGCCGGAGGAGGGGTGATATTGGGAGGAATAATTTGCAGGTCTATCTCAGGATTGTGGCGCAGAGGATCAAGATCTGTATGGTTGCTGATTCTCGGTAGTGCGGGGATGATGACATTCAGCTTGCTTACGTCGTTAGTGGTCTGATCTCGCTGTAGTGCATCCTCTGCATCGAGGTGGAGCCCATGTAGATATGGCAGTACTCCAATCACCGGTTTTCCTGTTCGCTCTTCTAGCCACTCTATGCCTGGTTGCAGTAGTGAGATATCTCCACGAAAGCGGTTGATGATGAATCCCCTGATTCGATCCAGTTCACTTTTTGAGAGAAGCTCAAGGGTCCCAACAATATGGGCAAATACTCCGCCACGATCTATATCGGCTACCAGTAGAACGGGGCAGTCAATAGCCTCGGCAAAACCCATGTTGGCAATATCGTTCTCTCTGAGGTTTATCTCCGCAGGGCTACCAGCCCCCTCGACAATGATGGCCTGATATTTGTCGGCAAGTCGCCTGTGTGCTTCTACAACCTCATTCAATAATTCAGGTTTGAGTTGGTGGTAGCTACGGGCATCACGGTTCCCAATTGCTCTGCCGTGAAGGATAACCTGTGCGCCCATATCGGTAGTCGGCTTGAGCAGGATTGGGTTCATATCAGTTGTTGCAGGTACCCCAGCTGCGACTGCCTGAAGGGCCTGGGCACGACCAATCTCACCACCATCAATAGCTACAGCGCTGTTAAGGGCCATATTCTGGGGCTTGAAGGGGGCAACAGATCGACCCTTGCGATGGAGCAGGCGACAGAGGCCGGCAGTAATGATGCTTTTTCCGGCATCTGAGGTTGTACCTTGAATCATTATGGTGAAATTCATCTCTGCTCATTATACGATAGCCGAATGTTAGAGATTGCCATCATTGTCACAATCGCATTTCTGCTTGATATGTTGCTTGGCGAGCCGAAAAAATTTCACCCTCTGGTAGGGTTCGGGTGGATTGCCAGTAGAGTGGAGAAGATTCTGTTCAGAGGTGAGGAGCGCTCAACTCGGGTTTGTGGTGTGGTTGGATGGATTGCAATGGTAATGCCGGTAATGTTTTTGGCGCTGTTGTCACAATATCTGGATGGTTACTGGAGTATGGCGATACAGGTTGCCGGACTCTACCTTGTGATGGGGGGGCGCAGTCTTGTCTCTCACGCCATGTTGGTTGGAAACGCCCTGGATAACCAGAATCTGCCGGTGGCCCAAGAGCGTGTAGGATGGATTGTAAGCAGGGATACAGACCAACTTGATGAGAGTGGTGTAGTAGCTGCAACTGTGGAGTCAGTTCTGGAGAACGGCAATGATGCAATTTTTGGGGCAATCTTCTGGTTTGTGGTTGCCGGCCTGCCTGGAGCTCTTCTGTTTAGGGCAGTTAATACTCTGGACGCAATGTGGGGTTACAAGAGTGAGAGATTTCTCGGTTTTGGATGGTTCTCGGCAAGAGTTGATGATTTGATGAACTGGATTCCATCACGTCTTACGGCTGTGAGTTATGCTCTTTTGGGAGACAGATCCACTGCACTCTCAAGCTGGAAGGAGCAGGCGGCACTCTGTAAAAGTCCTAATGCAGGGGCAGTAATGTCTTCCGGTGCTGGTGCATTGAAACTCCAGCTTGGAGGAAAATCCAGCTATCACGGAAAGATTGAGGAGAAGCCTATGCTCGGGGCTGGCAGGGTAGCAGAGCGAGAAGATATCTGTCGCACCCTCTCCCTGGTAAATAGAAGTGTAATATTGTGGATTGCAGTTTTGTGGACCATAGCCACCTTTACAGAGATTTTTAGATTGTATGGATAGAGCAAACCATCCTCAGCATGGAGGCAACAGACGCTACTGGGCAGAGCGCTATGGTTTTCATGAGAGTGAGATGGTGGATCTCTCTACCGGGATAAACCCACATGGCTGGAGTGTTCCTGCTATTCCGGCAGAAGTCTGGCAACGTCTGCCTGAATCAGATACAGATCTACTAAAAATTGCGGCTGACTATTATGGAACAGAGACATTGCTGCCAGTTGCAGGTTCTCAGGCGGCCATCCAGACACTCCCGAGGTTGAGAACATTTAGCCGGGTTGCCGTTCTGGATCCATCATATTCGGAGCATATGAGAGGGTGGGAATTGGCGGGTCATGAGGTCTTGAAAATAGGCAGTGACCAAATTGAATCATTACTCCCAGGCCTTGATGTGCTAGTGCTGGTAAATCCAAATAACCCGACAGGTGAGCTGTTCTCACGAGAGGAGTTGCTGAGATGGCATCAGCAACTGGCAGATCGTGGAGGTTGGCTGGTTGTGGATGAGGCATTTATGGATGCCACCCCTGAACATAGTCTCTGTATGCTTGACAGACCAAGAACGGGGTTAATTATTCTGCGTTCACTTGGAAAGTTTTTTGGTCTTGCCGGGATTCGTTCAGGTTTTGTCTTTGCCACACCAATTTTTCTGGAGAGGATGGAGAGATTGCTGGGCCCATGGTCACTTAGCCATCCCGCCCAATGGGCAACAAAACAGGTTCTCTGTGACCACTCTTGGCAGAGTGAGATGAGAGACAGGCTTGTTGTCGAGAGTGGGCGTTTGTCTGAGTTGCTCAGATCTGCTGGTCTCAGTCCAGAAGGCGGCAGCTCACTTTTCCAGTGGCTGACAACCCCCCAGGCGGCAGCTATCACAAACAGTCTGGCTGAACAGGGGGTTCTGATACGCCTGTTTAAGGAGAGTTCCTCTATCCGCTTTGGTCTTCCTGGCAGCGCGAATGAGTGGGAGCGCCTTGAGAGTGCGCTATCCGGGGCCGAACTGTTACGTGATGTCGCTTAGGAACCTTAATAAATCATCCACGTGCAAGCTGGAGTTTTTCTGGTGAGAGAGGTTAAGTGCAGAATCGGGATTGATCTTGGAGGCACAAAAATAGAGGCCATAGTCATCGGCCGCAGCGGTGAGGAGCTGGTTCGCCAGCGGGTCTCTACACCACAAGGTGACTATAGAGGAACAGTCGAGGCAATTCGTGACCTTGTGGAGTCAGTTGAACAGCAGAGCGGTCTTTACGGCTCGGTTGGTGTTGGTATTCCTGGTACGGTATCACCAGCTACAGGGCTAGTAAAGAATGCCAACTCTACTGCATTGATTGGCAATCTTCTGGATAGAGATCTTGAAGAGATCTTGGCACGACCTGTCAGGCTGGCCAATGATGCAAACTGTTTTGCCCTCTCCGAGGCTGTGGATGGCGCGGCCGTGGGAGCTGATAATATGTTCGGAGTGATTCTGGGGACAGGTGTAGGAGGGGGGATTGTTATAAATGGTCGGGTTGTGACCGGAGTCAATGCAGTTGCTGGAGAGTGGGGCCATAATCCTCTCCCATGGCCAAAAAAATCGGAACTTCCTGGGCCAGAATGTTATTGCGGAAAAACTGGTTGTATAGAGACATTTCTCTCTGGACCTGCTCTACAGATGAGTTATTATCGAACAGCAGGAGTCACATTATCGGCAGATGAAATTGCTGATAGAGCACAACAGGGAGAGCATGATGCAAACATGGTCATGGAAAAATATGAACATCAACTGGCACGAGGGCTTGCAACGGTGATTAATCTAATGGATCCAGAAGTTATTGTTCTTGGCGGAGGTCTCTCAAATATTGATCGCCTCTATCCCAACGTAAAAAACCTCTGGGGAGAGTATGTCTTTTCTGATGAGGTCAGAACCGATCTCATGAAAGCCAAGCATGGCGACTCAAGCGGTGTACGTGGTGCTGCCTGGCTCTGGTCTGATAAAGAGATATGGGAAGACCAGGAAGGTGGCGAGTAGGAGTGTCTGATCAGAACCTGAAAAGCCTGAAGATGCTTGATCAGGTTCTGGAAAATGAGCCCGGAGTTCTGCTCTACTTCAGTACCCCGCAGTGCAATGTCTGCAAGGTACTCCGTCCCAAATTGATGGAGCTGTTTGAGCAGAACTACCCAGAGATCGGCCGCTACTACATCGACTCCACCGAGACTCCGGAGATCTCCGGCCAGTACTCGGTTTTTGCAGTTCCCACCATCATCATCTTTCTCGATGGCAAGGAGTTTGCACGTAAATCCCGTAACTTCAGCCCTGCTGAATTGGTTGAGGAGATCCGTCGTCCCTGGGAGATTATGAACTCCTGACGGACACAAGTAGCCCCCTGCCATCTTGGTTTAGAGGTTGTACATCCCAGGAAACAGCAGAATTGACCCCAGAACCGCAATCTGGATCAGAATAAACGGCGCCACTCCGCGATAAATATCTGTGGTCTGAATTTCCGGCGGTGCTACCCCTTTCAGATAGAAGAGGCTGAACCCGAATGGTGGGGTCAGGAAAGAGGTCTGCAGATTCATCGCAATCAGGATTGCATACCAGAGCAGGGGGATTCCAAGAATCTCTGCAATAGGTAGCAGTATGGGAACCACGATAAAAGCGATCTCTACAAAGTCGATGAAGAATCCCAGAATCAGGATGAAGAGCATGGAGAAGATCAGAAATCCCCACTTCTCCCCGGGCAACTGAAGTAGATACTCCTCAACAACTAGATCTCCTCCGGTATAGGTGAAGGCCATCGAGAAGGCGGTGGCCCCGATCAGGATTGCAAAGACCATAGCGGTGATCTTGACCGTCTCCTCGGCGCTTTCAAGTAGTGCACCAAAAGAGAATTTTCGATAGAAGATGGAGAGCAGGATGGCTCCAACCCCTCCAACCGCAGAGGACTCAGTAGGGGTGGCAATACCGGCAAAGATCGACCCCAGTACCACAATGATCAGAATCATCGGAGGGATAATCGCCTTCATCGCATCGAGATACTGTTTCCGGCGGCTGGTTACCCCATCTTCCGTAAACGGAATCGCCGGAGCACTCTCCTCAACCAGATGGGTATAGAGCAGTACATAGAGGATATAAAACCCCACCAGCACCAACCCCGGAATGACAGCAGCCCTGAAGAGATCTCCAACCGGAATGCCCATTACATCACCAAGAATAATGAGGATGATAGATGGGGGGATGATCTGCCCCAAGGTGCCTGAGGCACAGATCACTCCACAACTCAGGGGGCGGTTATAGTGGTACTTGAGCATCACCGGAAGGGATATCACCCCCATCGCCACCACACTGGCCCCCACTACACCGGTCGATGCGGCCAGTAGAGTTCCAACCAGTATGGTTGAGATTGCCAACCCGCCAGAGACCTTGCCAAATAGCCTGGCCATAGACTCCAGCAGCTGCTCCGCCAGCTCCGTCTTCTGCAACATGATCCCCATAAAGATGAAGAGGGGAACCGCCATCAGGGTCGAGTTCTCCATGATCGACTGGATCCGGAAGGGCATAAAGGCAAAAATCTGAATACCTTCTGAGAGGACTCCAAAAATCATGGCAATGCCACCAAAGGTGAAAGCAACGGGGAATCCGAACAGCAGCATCAGCAGTGCAGTCAGGAACATCAGAATTCCAATCATGCCCCGCCCTCCTGCCCCAACCGCCAGCTCCGTAGCATAAAGCCAACACTGCTGATTAGCAGCAACAGGAATGAGAGTGGAATCATGGCCTTGATCAGCCAGCGATAGGGGAGACCGCCAGGGTCCCCACTGCTCTCTCCCAGCTGATATGACTCTGCAACAAAGCCCATACCATACCAGGTGATAAGCAGACAGAAGGGGATCAATAGGAAAATCGTACCGACGATATCAATCTGGCTACGCCGCTTTGCAGAGAGCTGGTCGTAGATCAGATCCACCCGAACATGCCCATCCTGCGACATGGTGTAGGAGATCCCCAACAGAAAGAGCGAGGCATAGAGATGCCACTCCAACTCCTGCATTCCGATGGAGACATCATTGAGCAGGTAGCGCATCACCACATCGTAGAAGACGTTTGCTAGCAACAGCAACAGCAGAACAGCTGAGACCCTGCCAATACCCTGTGAGAGGCGCTGGATACGGGATTCGATCAGTTCAAGTGGTGGCATAGGGAGGGGATGATACCAGAGAACAATATAGGTCTTGTCTCCACCTATACATCCGGGGATGCGGAGTTAGATCACCCCTGCTTTGTTTGTATTGGCGCCAACGTCCTTCTGAGTTGACTTCGGCATCCCAGGTCTCTTTTCTTTCTGCATCTATACCCTTTTCAACGCCACCAGTGTTGATGACGGCATACTCAAAAATGGTTTACAATATAAACTATGAACAACAAAACGCTGGCTCAAGCAAACTCTTATCTGACACAGAAAAAGGCGGTAAGTCGCCGTGTGCGCAGCCTCGCCAGCTCCACTGCAATTGAGACAGGCGTGTCGATTCAGATATTGGAAAAGAGGGTTAAACATCTTCGTGCCTCAAAACATCGGGTAGCACTTGCCTGACCAACTCCTTCATCGGCTCAACATCATCCAACCCCGCCTGAATCGCTGAAAAGTATCTCTCCTTCTGCTCATCCCAGAGGGAAAAATCCAGTTCCGGCTTGCACGCCTGCATCGCCATTACATTGGCCAGCAGACGTGATAACCGACCGTTACCTTCACGAAAAGGGTGAATCAGAATAAGTTCGATATGAACCACTGCAATGGCCTCAATCAGCTGCTCATCGGTCATACTTGCACATGGGGTGTAACGGGATAGATAGTCGCGCTCCAGCAAATCCATTAGTCGGGCAACCTGCCCAGCTGCAGCAAACTGAAATGCATCTTTGCCAATATTTACCGTTCGACACTCTCCAGCCCAAACATAGACATTGCCCAGCCAGCGATGGTGCCACGCCTTGAGATTGGCAATGGAAATCTGCTGATCAACCTCTACCTGCTCTGGAATCTCATCGTACAGTTGAATCAGTAGATCCAACTCAACCTCATCCATCTCATCCGTCTGGTTGATGCCCAGCTTGTTTCTCAAAACCAGGCCATTCGACCCAGGCTCAAACTCAGCCTCCGGGTTGCCGGCAGCATCATAGCGATCAGCATTCATGAACTGGCTCTCCTCGTGCTTGTTCTGTTTTTCTTCACTCTCTTCTTTGCTGTCTTGGCCTTTTTGGTCCTGGCTGCCGCCTCTTCTTTTTCTTTGGCTATGCGGTCTAATAGGGCTGTGGCTGGTTCATCATTGGGATCTTGTGGAGCAAACTGACCGGAGAAGGCTTTTTGTAACCCGTCAATTCTATTTAGGCGGCCCCTTTTCTTTGGTTGTTGCAAGCCGGTTACTGCAATGCCTCCATGGTCTCGTAGTAGCTCTGGTCTGAGATCTTGGTCCAGGCTCGTGCCTTTTTCAGATAGGCAGCCTGTGATTCGATAATCTCTCTGGCAAGAGAGTCCTCAGCAGCGCGCTCGGCAATCAGCTCGTCATTGGCGCTCTTCATTGCCTGCAGTACCTCAGCAGGGAATGACTTAACCTGAATGTTTGGGTATTCACTCTTCATCGAGGCCCAGTTCTCTGCGCTCTCATGGTAGGAGTGGGTGTACATGTCATATGCCGCTACCCGCATTGCTACGCGCAGGATTTCTTGGATATCGGCAGGGAGGGAGTCCCATTTCTCCTTATTAAACATGAACTGTAGCTCGGAGCCTGGCTCATGCCATCCAGTATAGTAGTAGGGGGCAATCTTGTGGAATCCCATCCGCAGATCAAGAGAGGGACCAACCCACTCTAACGCATCAATGGTGCCACGCTCCAGTGCTGTATAGAGCTCACCTGCAGGGATATTGGTCGGTTTTGCCCCAACCTTTGCCAGCACCTCGCCGGCAAATCCTGGAATTCTCATCTTCAGCCCCTGAAGATCCTCAATGGAGTTGATCTCCTTCTGGAACCAGCCACCCATCTGATTTCCGGTGTTGCCTCCGGGAAAGGAGACCAGGTTGTGGGGTGCGTAGACCTTCTGGGTTAGATCAAATCCGCCACCATGGTAGAACCAGGCATACTGCTCCACGGCAGTCATCCCGAAAGGCATGGATGTGAAGTAGAGGGTATTCGGAACTTTTCCTTTCCAGTAGTAGGAGCCAGAGTGGCCCATGTCATACTGACCAGATTTCACCATATCGAAAATTCCAAGCGGTGCCTTGTGCTTGTTCTTGGAGTCGATGGTGATGTTGATGCGTCCTTTGGACATCTTGTTGGCCATTGTAGCCATGCTGTGGATTGCATCACCGAAGATTGGGAATTTGGTGGGCCAGGTGTGTGCAAGGCGCAGGGTGTAGGTTTTTAATGGTTCGGTAGAGGATGTTGTCTCACTCTTTTTGTCCTCACCGCACCCTGTAAGTGCAATAGAACTGGCCAGCACGATTGTTGCAGCTATTGATTTGCTAAAGATTGCCTTCACGGTTTTCTCCTTTGTTGATTTATTGTGTGTATGAATTTTGCCTTAACCGACCCAGCTGTACCACATTGGCAGGGTAAAAAGAGCCAGGCCGGTAGAGATGGTGGTTGCACCTGCAAAAAGTGCACTGTCCAGCTTGTAACGGTCACAGATCACCATACCAAGAACCATGGTTGGCATTGCCGCCTCCAGAATCACAGCTGTCTGCAGGTCTCCAGATAGCCCAATCGTCTGGCTCATAAGATAGACCATCAGGGGCATAGCCATCAGCTGGATGATTATTGCAGGGAGTAGAAGAGGGAGACGGTTCCAGCGCAGAATGTCCCAACGTAACCCCATGCCCAATGCTAGTAGCATCAATGGGGGCACGGCACTGCCAAGCATATTGAGAACCGTATCGAGCCCTGTGGGAACAGGCACCTGGTATAGATTGAGGGCGATTGCTGCAATGGCAGCCCAGAGAGCCGGGACACTGAATATCTCGACAATAGTGTTGTGGTTTGGCCCTGAGCCATGGCGCTGTGCAATCCATATCCCCAGTGTGAGCAGAAGTGGAGTGTTTGCGAAAAGGTCGTACTGCAGGGCGACACTGCGGTACTCGCTGCCAAAGGTCTGCTCTAGTACTGGTAGCCCCAGATAGGTCACATTTGCCCAGGAGGCGGCAAGTATCATCGCCCCTCGTGCCGGCGAGTTTATCCGTCCCTTACGGTAGATGATTGAGGCAAGAGCTACACTGGTTAAGACGCCGACTGCAGCCATCAGCACAATCTTGAATGAGTCGATACCAAGTGGTGCTTTCCATAGCACATCCAGAACCAGAGACGGGAGTAGCAGCATATAGACCAGCCCGGTAAGTGCCTTGCGGGTAGTATCAGCATCCAGACCCATTGGCTTCAGGGGGCGCCAGAGGGTGCCAGCCAGTAACAATATAGCCATTGGTAAAAGAATGTTCAGCATATTGTCACAGCACTAGAAATATACGGCCCGTACCTGTTTGACCTCAGGGTCATCGACAATACAGTTGTTAAGAGTCTCTGAGAGCTGTTGTGCTCGTGCCATGGACTCGATTGTTCCAAGTGGAATCCATACCTCAAGCTCCAGTTCTCCATTCAGATAGTGGAGAGTGACATCCTTTATGAGCCTGCTCTCAGGGACATCTTTCCAGCACCCTTCCATTCTCTCCATCAATTCGCTACGCATGGAGAGTGCTCGACACGGGGTAACCTCCTCATCATTCTCCGGATCGATATGGATGGTTACATCGGATATGTCCTCAATCTGCTCATAGAGTTTCGACTCTACACGGTCAGCAATATGGTGCCCCTCAGAGACACTTAGCTTGGGGTCTACCAGTATGTGAACATCAATAATGGCATTTGCCCCCATCTTCCTGGTGCGCAGGCGGTGCATTGCACGCACACCCTCAACACCCTGTATTGTCTGTTTGATTGTATCGATCTCCTCCTGCTTGAGTCCGGTATCAATCAGCTCCTCGATGCTCTCCCGGGATAGTTCCACACCAGCCTTGGCAACCATCAGCGATACGCCGATGGCGGCAATTGCATCCAGATACTCGAGACCTGACATGGTCCCCATAACACCAACAAGTACCACGATTGATGAGAGTGCATCACTACGGTGGTGCCATGCATTGGCGCGCAACAGATTGGAGCGAATCTGGGTGGCCACCCTTAGGGTGTAGTGATACAGCCCCTCTTTGGCAAGTATTGATACCAATGCGGCAAACAGCACGATTATCCCGGGGCTGGATAGTTGTTCGGGATGGAACAGACGGTCAATTGCATCTGCTGAAATTCCGATGGCAACAGCAATCAGCAGTATTCCGACAGCCACGGTAATTATGGTCTCGATTCGACCATGTCCATATGGGTGGTTGTCATCTGCATCCTTGCCTCCATGCTTGGTTGCATAGAGAACCATTACATCAGAGATAAGGTCAGATAGTGAGTGAACTCCATCGGCCACCAACGCTTGGGAGTTGCCAATAATCCCGATAACCATCTTGATGATGCTTAATAGAAGGTTGATGACTCCGCCAATCAGGGTGGCGCGGCGTGCCTGTGGGTAACTTGGGTTTAGATTATGCATGGATTGGCTTATGCGCTCTCCTTTATCTTTCTCATCTCGGGCAGTTCAATGTCAGCCTCTGCAGCAATTTGCAGTGCACGATCCAGTCGTGCTGGAGCACTGCGTCCCATACAGTTGTGGTTCAGATCACCCTCAAATGCCTCTACCATACCAGAGATCAGCGCCTCTCTATCCAGAGTCTCACCTGTCAGCCACTCCTGAAGATCGATTACCTCATTGGCGATGATCCGTGTAAATGGTTGATGGTTTTCCCAGAGCTCACCAACTGTCCCACCGGTAACCAGACCGGCAATATTGGTGGTCAGAATGTAGACATTTTTCAGCACCAGCTCCTGAAGCAGTTCCGGTTGAGAACTTAGTACGTTGACTGGAATATCGAGTTCTCCAAGTGCATTGAAAACCCTCTCTGCATGAGGACCAAATACCGGGGAGGGGATGATCACCTTGAAATCCATCCCTCGCTTCTTCTCGAACCAGACGGAAATCACGGTCGGATTTTGCAATCTGTGCTGTTCCCAGTCACGCGGTAGCAGCTCGTTCTGCAGCAGTACCAGACGATCTCTCCATTGGGGCGGAATAGTTTCCAGGACCGGGTGGAGGTCATTCTCGGCCACCGCCACCAGAACCAGCTCCGGATCAGGTATGGATGAGGCGGTCTCATCAATGGAGATTGCCCGGGTAACCGGATGGACTGTGTAGCCGGCTCGCAGGAATCCGCGTGCAAATACGCCACCCATCTCTCCAGCACCAATAAGAATAATGGAATTGTGATTTGTCATATTATGTTGATTGTAAATGAGAAACAGGGTTCGGTTCTACGACAAAGCGTTGTTTGCTTATGAAAAGGAAAATTGACAATTTTTTGATTAGGCCACAAAATGGGAGGCGATTGTTGGTTCTCTTGCTCATTTGTTCAAATAGATCAGGAGTTAAATGGGAAATCGGTGCGCAACTACTGCAATTCCGATACTGCCCCCGCAACGGTAGGTGATTTTGAAGCATTACAGAATACCACTGTCATGAGTTTGGTGATGGGAAGGTGTGATGTGGAGTCGCAAGTCCGGAGACCGGCCAGGGATTGAGTCTTTTCACTCGTACGGGAGAGTACGGTAACAAGGAGTTTTATTTTATGAGTAGTTCATCACATATTGCATCAACACACGGTGCGGTTTCAGAAAACAGTCAACTTCCTGCAGTGGTTGGTGCAGTCCTCCTGGGGCTAACCATCTTGTTTGCGGTTGGGTTTATGCAAGGTCAGGCGGATGTGGCGCACAATGCGGCACACGATACCCGTCACTCATTTGCTTTTCCCTGCCACTGATCTGAAGGAGTTCACAATGTTTCGTAATATGATTTTTTCCGCAGTAGTTGCGGGGGTTCTCGCAGGCCTATTGCTTTCTGCAGTACAGCGTCTTCAGGTTGTACCTATTATCCTTGAGGCTGAGACCTATGAGGTGTCAGAGGAGCCAGGTGCCGCAGTATCAGCAGATGGCCATGCCCATACCCATAGCCATTCACATGATGCTGCCGAGGAAGAGGGGTGGGCGCCCAAGGATGGGGCAGAGCGTACCAGCTATACGGTTTTGGCAAATATTCTGGCAGGGATAGGTTTTTCACTACTGCTGGCAGCAGCCATCATGTTCAAGAACCAGTCCGGTCTGAAGAAAGGCCTGCTCTGGGGGCTTGGTGGATATATAGCCTTCTTTGCTGCACCATCACTAGGACTGTTGCCAGAGATTCCGGGGACTGTTGCTGCTGATCTGGCATCCAGACAGATATGGTGGGGTGCAACGGTAGTGGCCACTATTGCTGGATTGGGTATGCTGGTTTTTGCGGAGAGTATATTAATTAAAGGCATTGGTGTAATTCTGCTGGTTGTACCGCACCTGGTTGGGGCTCCACATCCTGCAGAGTACTCCGGTCTGGCACCTGAGTCACTTGCGGATGCGTTTGTTCAGGCAACTGCTATTGCCAACGGACTGTTCTGGGTTGTGTTGGGAGGGCTGACAGGTCTCTTCCTGCAAAAGATGTCTGCTTCCGAGAGCTAGTTCTGGCTAAAAAAATTCTGGTTGCAGGGGTGCAATCGGGTTGCGGAAAGACTTCCGTAACCCTTGCCCTTCTGCAGTCATTGAAAAAGCAGGGCATCTCTGTGGCTCCCTTCAAGGCGGGCCCTGATTTTCTTGATCCGCTTTGGCACAAAGCCATTACCGGTCTCACCTCCTACAATCTGGATACCCATATGGTTGGTTCGGAAGAGTCCGCACGCCTTATCACACAGCAGCAAGACAAGGATCTTGTTCTGGTTGAGGGTGTGATGGGGCTATTTGATGGCCGCAAAGGTGTGGGTGAGGATGGATCATCCCTCCATCTTGCATCAGAGTTAGGGCTGGAGGTATGGCTTGTTGTGGATGCGAAGGGGATGAGTGGATCAGTTGTTCCGCTGGTCTCTGGTTTTGTCGATTTCGCTACTCGACATGGCGTTACTATTGGCGGGATTATTGCCAACAGGGTGGGCTCTTTACATCATGCCGGCCTGTTGGAGAGTGCCCTTGATGAGTATCAACTGCCACCACTAAGAGGATGGATGGAGAAGGGTGCACCAGAACTGCCAGAGCGACATCTTGGATTGGTGACTCCGGACGAGGTTGTATTGCCTGACCTCTCCTCATCTTTTCATTGGGTGGAGTCAGCCATATTCAATACTGCTACAGACAACACGGGCAGAGCTAAGAGTAGTGTTGTTGAGGTAGATGAGTATGACTCCGGAAAACTGCTCAAGAATAAAAAAATTGCGGTGGCCAGTGATGGTGCCTGCTGTTTTATCTACCCCGCAAATCTGGAGTGGCTTGAGTGGCAGGGGGCCAGGCTCTCCTACTTCTCCCCCGTGGCAGGTGATAGAGTGCCGCAGGGGGTGGATGCAGTGTGGTTGCCAGGTGGCTATCCAGAGCTCTTTGCAGAGGAGTTGTCAGAATCGGATAGTATGAGCGATATACGAGAGTTTGTTGAGACCGGAGGGTATCTGTTGGCAGAGTGTGGAGGCATGATATTGTTGGGAGAGTCGCTAACAGATTATGATGAAAAGAGATGGCCAATGGCTGGGGCTCTTCCTTTTGCAACAATAATGCAGGATCGACTGGCCTCGCTTGGGTACCGTGATGAGAAGGGCGGAGCAAGAGGGCATGAGTTTCACCACTCGACCAGAGAGGAGAGCAAGCCTCTGCCCGAGGCATTCAGATTAGGTCGTGGTGATAGGGGAATCCATTTCATGAATACAAGAGCATCCTATGTTCACTGGTACTTCCCCAGTGCTCCAGAACAGGTTGCCGGCTGGTTTGGTGCCGTATGAAGTCCAGAGACAAGAGAGAGGGGGTTGTTCTGGTCCATACTGGAGAAGGTAAAGGAAAGTCATCTAGTGCGTTCGGGGTCATGTTTCGTGCCGCAGGTTGGGGTATGAAGGTCTGTGTAATCCAGTTTATCAAGGGTAAGTGGAGAACAGGTGAGCAGGAGGCAGCAAAGAAATTTGAGAATATCGAGTGGCATGCTCTGGGTGATGGTTTCACCTGGGATACAAAAAATCCTGAACAGGATATAGCGACCAGTAGAGAGATATGGGAGCTGTGCAAGGAGAAGGTACGGTCCCATGAATTTGATCTGCTCATTTTTGATGAGATCAATTACTGCTCAGGGTACGGCTGGATTAGTGGTGAGGAGATTGCGCAGTTTATTCGAGAGGAGAGGCCAGGATGGATGCATCTTATTCTGACAGGCAGGAATGCAGCCAAAGAGGTGGTTGATGTGGCAGATACAGTGACAGAGATGAAAAAAGTAAAACATGCCTATGCAGACAGCGGTATCAAGGCCCAACAGGGGATAGAGTTTTGAGTGGCAAGGTATGGTTTGTTGGGGCAGGTCCGGGAGATCCAGATCTGATTACTGTCAAGGGACGCGATCTGGTAGAGAGAGCAGATGCAATTCTCTATGCAGGGTCACTAGTCTCGGAGGCAGCAATGCGCTGGGCTAAGGATGGTTGTCAGATTCAAGACTCCAAAGGGATGACCCTGCAGGAGATTACCGACTGGCTTATCCAGCAGGCGCACAGTGGGGAGACAGTAGTGCGTCTACAGACAGGTGACCCAGGGCTCTATGGTGCATTGGTTGAGATGGTGCAGCCACTTGACAGGGCCGGGATCGAGGTCGCAGTTATTCCTGGGGTCTCCTCTGCCATGGCGTCGGTTGCTGCTGGGGTAGAGACATTAACTCTGCCGGAGGTGACACAGACAGTAATCCTCACCCGGGTTGAGGGACGCACCCCAATGCCTGAAGGGGAATCTTTGTCCGAGTTGGCAGCACACCACACAACTATATGTATTTTTCTCTCGATTACTCTGCTGAAGAAGGTACAGAGTGAGTTGGTTGCTGCTGGCTGGTCAGAAGAGAGCCCGGTTATGGTTGTGCAAAAGGCGAGTTGGCCGGGAGAAGAAAAAATTATACGCGGTCCACTAAGTGAGATACGTGATCTATGCAAGGCAGAGAAGATTGCCAGTCAGGCAATGATTGTCGTTAGTCCGGTATTGGGGGCCAGAGAGTGGCCAGAACTTAAGAAATCAAAACTGTATGATCCCGGTTTCCACCACCGTTTTCGTAAAGTTAAGGATCTGTAGAGTGCAAGGAAGCATGAGAGAGAAGATATTGCTGGTTGGTCATGGCTCAAGGAGTGTGGCCGGTAACCAGGAGATAGAGAAGTTTGCCGGACAGTGGCGTAACCGCAACAGAGAGTGGGATATTGATCTCTGTTTTATTGAGCTGGCTGATATTCTGATTGCAGAAGGGCTGGAGCAGGCGGCACAATCTGCAGAGAAGATTATTGTGGTCCCACTTATTCTTAATGCGGCAGGCCATGTGAAGGAGGAGATTCCGGAGTTTATCAGCGAGGCGGCAGAAAAATTCCAGGACAGGGAGTTCCGTTATGCAAAGCATCTAGGGGTAAATGACAAAATTCTGGATATTCTGAAACGCTCTCTGCACAATGTGTTGGCCGATATGGAGTCGCCAGATCCGGCAAAGACAGGGGTGGTGCTATTGGCACGAGGATCTTCAGATCGTCATGCCAATGGAGAGATGGCGATGATGGCGCGCTGGTTATATGAGGAGAGTGAGGTTAAGCAGGTTGAGCTGGCATTTACTGGAATTACCTCTCCAAAACTGGAGGATGTTGTGCAGCGGCAGATGGCTGCCGGGATGACCCATGTTGCTATACTTCCTTACTATCTCTTTACTGGAACATTGATAGAGCGTATTCGTGGACAGGTTGAGAAGTTGAGAAAAGAGTTTCCAGAGGTTGAGTTTGGATTAGGCAACTATTTTGGATTTGAAAATGAGATCTTTGATCTGCTGGATCAGAGAGTAATTGAGGCGCAGAGATGAGTAAAGAGAGACAAAATATTGTAACCGAGCAGCTGACCCAGGCTGGGCAGAAGATTGAACATGACTCTTTCTCGATTGTGGATCAGGAGGCTGGGACACGAGACTACAATAGTGAACAGTGGCAGGTTGTGCGCCGTATGATCCATGCCACTGCAGATTTCGAGTTTAATGGTCTGACCGGTTTCCACCCTGATGCGGTAAAGGCCGGTCTGCAGGCAATTCTCTCTGGTGGATCAGTGGTGGCTGATGTGGAGATGATATGCGTTGGACTCTCCAGACCGCGACTAGGCCACTTTGGGGTAACAGTGCAGCAGTTTATCTCTGATGATGATGTAATTGAGCAGGCGCGTAGCGAGAATACGACACGTGCTGTGCAATCCATGCGCAAGGCCAATCGTCTTGGCCTGATTGATGGGGGAATTGTTGCAATTGGCAACGCCCCAACTGCACTGCTTGAGGTTAATCGGATGATTCGTGAGGACGGTGTACGTCCGGCACTTATTGTTGGTATGCCTGTAGGCTTTGTCTCTGCAGAGGAGTCAAAAGAGGATCTGAGCCAGATCTCAGAGGTGCCATGGATTATCACCAGAGGAAGAAAGGGCGGTTCAACCCTGGTGGTTGCCGCGCTCCATGCGCTGCTTGCATTGGCAGAAGCAGCACAGAGGAAAGATGCAGCGTAACAAGAAAAAGGGGTCTCGCAAGGGATATACCACAGGGGCAAATTCTGCTGCTGCGGCACGTGCTGCAGTAATTGGATTGATTAGTGGTGAGGTGCCTGATGAGGTGGAGGCTCTTCTGCCAAACGGTGAACGTGTTCTCTTTCCAGTTATCGATGGTGCGGTAACCCCGGATAGTGCGCATGCGGTGGTGGTAAAAGATGCGGGCGATGATCCTGATGTTACAGACAAGGCCCATATGACAGCAGATGTCAGGATACTAGAGAGTAGTTCTGGGGTTATTGAATTATTGGGTGGGGTTGGAGTAGGTACTGTAACTCGTCCCGGACTAGGGCTTGAGGTCGGCAAGGCTGCAATTAATCCAACCCCAAGAAAGAATATTGAGGAAAATATTCGTGAGGTTGGTTCAGCACTATTGAAGAGAGCTGGTATTGAGATAATAATTTCGGTGCCGGATGGTGAGGAGCGCGCTAAACGTACTCTGAATCACCGTCTGGGCATTCTTGGTGGCATCTCAATTCTTGGCACAACGGGAATTGTTCACCCATATTCGACTGCAGCATTCAGGGCAAGTGTTATTCAGGGGATTGAGGTGGCTGCAAGGCAAGGGCAGGATACAGTTGTTCTGACTACCGGAGGCCGTACTGAAAAATTTGTGATCAGATCACTTCCTGAGCTGGATGAGTCCTGCTTTGTACAGATGGGTGACTTTCTGAGTTATGCACTTGATACGGTAGTTGATCAGGGTATAGCGCATGTGGTGATTGGAGGTATGGTTGGCAAGCTGACCAAGATGGCGCAGGGTGAAACTATTACCCACGCAAACAGAAATGCAGTCAACACAGGGTTGTTGGCAGATCTGGCTGCCAAACTTGGGGTAGAGCAGAAGATATGTGATGAGATTCGCGATGCAGACACTGCACGTTTCGCTAGTGAGCGTATGGAGGAGATTGGTCTTACGGCGCAGTTCCACCATGCCCTGGCAGAAAAGGTTATCGCAACCCTGTCGGGACGCTATCCGGGTAAATTCTCCATCAAGGTTTTGGTTTGTGATTTTGATGGAAACCCCCTTGCTCAAGCTTTCAAAGAGATAAATTAATGGACAGATGTAGAGTGATCGGAGTTCTGGATAACGGCTTTAGTGGTCTTGCCGAAAGCCAGCAGCAGCTGATTGCCAATGCAGATCTGGTGATTGCCGGTAGTCGCTTACTTGCTCTGCTCTCCAATAATTTCAAGGAGGGATCGGAGCAGAGGAATATGACAGGAAAATTCAGTCAGGTGCCTCAGTGGATAGATGATGCTCTTGATGATTCCAGATCAGTTATAGTGCTGGCAACAGGGGACCCTCTCTGTCATGGAATAGGGAGCTATCTGGCGTCAAAACTTGGTATGGAAAAGTGTGAAATTATTCCCAATATCTCCACTCTACAGGTGGCCTGCTCACGTTTTGGTATCGCCTGGCAGTCTGCATCAATATGCTCCATCCATGGTGCTGATGCAGGGGAGTGGGTAGAGGAGCCGGATCCTGAGCATGGTCTCTACAAGTTGTTGCAAAAGATAAGAGGCGAGCAACTGCTGATTGTCTTTACCAGTTCAGCAAACAGTCCGGACAGAGTTGCACGCATGATGTTGATGGAGGGGTTCAGTAACGGATGGCAGATGGCGGTTGCAGAGAATCTGCTGCAGAGTGGTGAAAATCTGGTGGGGCCAATCTCTATTGAAGATAGCGCAGAACAGAAGTTCTCGGATATGAATATCATGCTGTTGTGGAGGGACAGTTCTCTGGATGAGGAGAGTTCGTTGCTTCCTCTGTTTGGCATCGAGGATAGTGAGTATTCCCAGAGAAGGCCTGACAGAGGGCTAATCACAAAGCGTGAGGTAAGAGCTCTGTCACTGGCCAGAATGCAGTTGTCTGCAGATAGTGTGGTATGGGATATCGGGGCTGGATCGGGGTCAGTTGGCCTTGAGGCTGCAAGAGTTGCATCTGGCGGGCATGTTTATGCCATTGAGAAGAATGAGGCTGATGCAGAGAATGTACGTGAAAACAGAAAACGTCTGCAGATTACCAATTACACCCTTGTGGTTGATAAGGCACCATCCGGAATTGATGGGTGGCCGGATCCGAACGCAGTATTTATTGGTGGCAGTGGTGGAAATCTTGAGCTTCTGGTCAGAAAAATTTTACATAGAATGAGGCCTGGTGGGTGGCTGGTCATGAACTTTGTCACTCTGGAGAATCTTGCAGAGGTTACAGCAGTATTGAAGCAGGAGGGTGCAGAGTGGGATGTAACCCAGATGCAGGCGTCACGCAGCTCTCCTATTCTGGAGATGCATCGAATGCAGGCAGAGAATCCGGTATGGATCGTCTCGGCCAGGAAACAACAGAACAGTAAATAGTAGAGAGTAGTGGAATGAGCAAGCAGGGAAAGCTGATAGGAGTATCTGTGGGCCCGGGTGATCCGGGGTTGATTACCAGAAGAGGGTGGGAGTTGTTGAGCAATCCAGAGATGGTATGGACCTATCCTGCACGCAATGAAAAGAGTGACAGTTTTGCGCTTGGTATTGTGCAGCGCTCAGGACTGGAGATGCCAGAAGAGCATACCAGACTTGTTTTTCCCATGACTCATGATCTCGAGAAGTTATCAAAGGCCTGGCTACGGGCCGCTAAGACGGTTCTGGATATTCTCAACAGGGGCAAGGATGTACTGTTTCTGGTTGAGGGTGATGCATCCACCTATTCTACCTTCGGTCACCTGGCAAAGAGCGTTAAGGGGCTGGATGAGAATGTAGAGGTTGAGACTATTGCTGGGGTCTCCTCATTTAATGCTGCTGCCGCCTCGGTACAGCTGCCGATTGCAGAGGTTGATGACACCATGGCCATCCTGCCTGCAGGGTACGGCGTATCCACAGTAGAGAAGTTGCTGGATGATTTCGATAGTTTGGTGTTGATGAAGGTTAAGCCACTGATGGACGATCTGATAGAGATGCTTGAGAGCAGAGGGCTGTTGGAGAGCTCTGTCTTTGTAGAGCGTGTAGGAGCGCCAGATGAGAGAGTTGTGCATGATCTCCGCACCCTGCGTGGAGAGAAGGTTAACTACCTCTCTCTTCTTCTGGTCAAGAATCCAGGCAGGGTTAAAGGCGAGATCAAAAGAGGATGCAGAAAAAGATGAGTGTGGTATCGCCACGGGTAGCGCTGATTGCAATCACCAAGCATGGTGTTAGTCAGATGGTTGCACTGGCTGCCAAGATGGTCTCCTCGGATATAGAGGAGTTGACTGTCGTAACCTCCAGGAAGTTTGCGTCAGAGGTTGAGTCAGTTGACTGTAATAAGATTATCTACCAGGGGGCCATGCGTGCCCAGATGGCAAGTTTGATGGAATCATTCGATCAACTGCTGTTTTTTGTCTCTCTTGGAGCGGTTGTGCGTCTTGCGGCGCCTCACCTTAAATCGAAGGATGAGGATCCGGGCATCGTGGTGGTTGATGATGCCGGCAAGTTTGTTATTCCGGTGCTCTCTGGGCATGTTGGGGGGGCAAACGAGTATGCGGAAAAGATTGCATCCATACTGCAGGCAACAGCAGTTGTAACCACAGCATCGGATGTGGGGAAAACCATCCCAGTTGATATTCTTGGTCGTGAGTTGGGGTGGAAGATAGAGGCACCCAAAATAAACATAACCCGGGTCTCGGCGGATGTGGTGAACGAGGAGCCAATTGCTTTTGTGCAAGAGGCGGGGAGCAGAGATTGGTGGAGAAGGGATAGCGCACTTCCTGCAAATATTCATCTGTTTGACAGTTTTGAGGATGTTGATCTCACCCAGATAAAGTCGCTGCTCTGGGTAACAAATCAGGATATTCCAGCTGCTGTTTGGGATCAGTTGGACGAGAGGCTGGTTGTCTATCGCCCACCCAGGAGATTAATGTTGGGTGTTGGATGTGATCGTAATACCCCGCTCGAAACTGTTGAGACCGCACTCTCTAACGCTCTGAAACAGATAAATGCCAGCCATGATCAGGTTGATGGTATGGCAACAATTGATAAGAAGAGTGATGAGGTTGCGCTCCTGCAATTGGCAGATAGCCATGGGTGGAGGTGTACCTACTTTTCTGCAGAGCAGCTCTCTGAGGTCGAGGTTCCAAACCCCTCGGATGTGGTAATGAAATACATGGGTACCCCGGCAGTGGCAGAGGCTGCTGCAATATTGGCGGCAGAGACCACGATGGATGACCTGCTGATAGAAAAATACAAGTATCGTGGCAAGGATGGAAAAAATGCCACGATATCTGTTGTTGAGATAAAGGAACAGGGATGAGCAGAGGAAAAATATTGATGGTTGGGTTTGGTCCGGGTGATCAAGCCAACATGACTCTCCGGGCACGTCAGGCCATTGAAGAGTCGGATGTTGTGATTGGGTACTCCACCTACATCAAACTGGTAAAAGGGATGCTGGACGGCAAGGAGGTTATCAAAAAGGGGATGACCGAGGAGGTTGATCGCAGTATCGAGGCCTATGAGCATGCAAAAATGGGGAAGACAGTTGCCCTGATCTCATCAGGTGATATAGGTGTATATGGTATGGCAGGGCCAACCTATGAGGTTCTGTTTCAGTCTGGATGGATGCCGGGTAACGACGACATCAAGGTTGAGGTGGTTCCTGGAGTGACAGCGCTATCTGCCTGTGCCTCTCTGGTTGGGGCGCCACTGACACATGACTTCTGTTCGATCTCGCTTTCCGATCTGCTCACCCCTTGGCCAACCATTGCCAACCGGGTGGAGGCGGCAGCTTCCAGTGATTTTGTGGTTGCCCTCTATAACCCAAAGAGTGGGCGTCGTACCCAGCAGATTGTCGAGGCTCAAAAAATACTTCTGCGTTACCGGGATCCTGAAACCCCCGTGGCTATAGTCAAGTCGGCATATCGTGCACTGGAAGATATCCAGATAACTACACTAGCCAAAATGGCTGACTACAAAATTGGCATGTTGACCACAGTGCTTGTTGGTAACCATACAACTACTGTTAATCATGGTCTGATGGTGACACCGCGGGGCTACTCAAATAAATATGACGCTCTTACTGGTGATGTTAGGGATGGAGAGAAGGCGGGCCACTCGTTAAGTATGGGGCTTGATGGTTGGGGGGCTGTAGTGCGAGAGTGGTTGAGTGAAAACCAAAAGGCCACCTTGCGGGCGGCATCAACCTATTTTAAGCGGCCGGTGGGGGAGATCCTTGATGCTATACAGATGCAGACAGATGGTGATAGGGCAGGCCTGTTTGAGGTAGCAATGGTTGACCCTGCAAACCATCTCAAGGCTCTCCAATCTGCAGAGAAGTGGGGAAAATTACGTGTTGTGGTTCGCTCTGATGCCGGCGCAGTATCAGAGCTGTTGGTTGAGAATCTTGAATTTGAACGGCGTGGTGATTGGCTAAACCTGGAGCATGATAATTTCCATCTTCATATTAATTGGGCAGAGGTTGCTCAGGTATGGTTCTCCACAAGAGGGGATAATCAGCGAGGACTCTATTTTTTGAATGGGTATGGAGATCTTCTGTTTCATATCCTGCTGGTCAGGGGGGAGGAATCATTCAATACTGATTGTGAGAAGATGTTTAAGGATAGTTGGGGGAGACTGGCCAGGTAATTAACCAGAATATCAGGATATTCTTATAAAACGATAATAAAAACAATAGGTTGACAACTGTTTTCTTAATGATTATATTGGCTGTCCGCATATTGGAGGACACCTGACAGTATCGGCAAAATAAGAAAAATAAGACGAAATACAATAATAATAATTAAAGGGCAATATTGCGGCTTCCGAAAGAGATTTCAGAAGCCGTTTTTATTTTTTGACTTCCCCTCCCTGCGGTATCATATGCTCCTATGACTGGGACCATCCATCAAGCTCACAGAATTCGTGAGATTCCATACAACTACACATCTTTTTCAGATAGAGAAATTATTATTCGCTTTCTGGGAGAGGAGATGTGGCATGTGCTCGATGAACTGCGAGGGCAGCGCCAGACGGGACGTTCTGCGCGCATGCTGTTTGAGGTGTTGGGTGATATCTGGGTCGTACGTCGTAACCCATACATTCAGGACGACCTGATTGAGAACGTAGGTCGACGTAACGCTCTTGTTGATGCACTCAACCATCGTCTGGATCAGATTGTAAGCCGCGCCGATGGTAATGAGCTTGCGCTTCAATTGGCAGAGAAGAGCAGAGAGGCGGTTGATGAGTTCAGGTCATGGGTCAGCTGTCAGGCCGAGATGCGCAGGCGCACTCTCAAGAGACTCTCTCGCATTACCAGAAAAGATAATATTCAGTTTGATGGTCTTGCCCGTGTATCTCATGCTACTGATGCATCAGACTGGCGTGTAGAGCTTCCGTTTCTGGTGGTTACCCCGGATAGTGAACAAGAGGTCAGGGATGTTGTTGAGGCCTGCATTGATCTTGCTTTGACCATAATTCCTCGAGGCGGAGGCACAGGATATACAGGTAGTGCCGTACCTCTTGAGGCCAATAGTGTTGTTATCAATGTTGAGCGACTTGAGAAGCTGGGGCAGGTTGTTGAACGCAAAATTCAGGGCGTAGACAAACCTGTAGCAACCATCGAGGTAGAGTCTGGAGTAGTTACCCGGAGGGTAAGCGAGGCGGCAGAGGCTGCTGGAGTTGCTTTTGCAGTTGATCCAACCTCACAGGATGCCTCAACCATTGGCGGCAATATTGCAATGAATGCCGGAGGCAAAAAGGCAGTACGCTGGGGCACAACACTGGATAATCTTGTTTCCTGGAAGATGGTCACACCCCAGGCAGAGTGGCTTGCGGTAGAGAGGCTGAACCATAATCTGGGGAAATTGCATGATCAGCCATATGCGGAATTCAGGATTCAGCTCTTTGAAAAAGATGGGATCACAGAGAAGAGTGAACCACAGATCCTGCAGATTCCATCAGAGCAGATGCGCAAGCCAGGACTTGGCAAGGATGTTACAAACAAATTTCTGGCAGGTCTGCCGGGTGCACAAAAAGAGGGCTGCGACGGACTGATAACATCAGCTCTGTTTGTGCTACATAAACAGTCACCGCAGCTACGAACCCTCTGTCTCGAGTTCTTTGATCCTGATCTGCACAGAGCAGTGCCTGCTATTGTTGAAACCATAGATATCATTAAGCAGAGTAGAGGCGTGGTTCTATCTGGGCTAGAGCACCTTGATGAGCGTTATGTGAAAGCTGTCCAGTACAGCACCAAGGCGGCGCGGCCAGATCTGCCAAAGATGGTGCTGCTTGCCGATATTGGTGGCGAGAGTGATGAGCTGCTAACGGATGTAATTAACTCTGTGGTTGATGCTGCAGAGAGGCGTGGAGCAGAGGGATTTATTGCTGTTAGCTCTGAGGCTCGTAGAAATTTCTGGCTGGATAGATCCAGAACAGCTGCAATTGCCGCCCATACCAATGCATTCAAGATTAATGAGGATGTGGTAATTCCACTGGACCGCCTGGCTGACTATGGGGATGGTATAGAGCGGATAAATATTGAGCAATCTATCCAGAACAAACTGAGTGGCCTTGATGAGCTTCAGGAGCTGATCAAGAAGATAAACAGACATACGGCACAAGGTGATAACAGTGAGGAGCATCAGCAGATTCTGGTCTCGAAACAGAGTGCTGCAAATGAACTGATAGATCAGATAAAAACACGTTGGAGCCTGCTGTTACAGAATATGGATAACAGTTATGGGTCTCTCCAAATTGAGCGCGATCCAGATCTCTCTGAATCACGCACACTGTTTAGATTGCTACAACGCCGTGATCTCAGAGTCTCATGGAAGAGAGAGATAGAGCATCCTTTAAAGGAGATATTCTCCGGTCAGGAGATGGTTAAATTAAGAGACGAGTTTGACCTCTTGCACTCCAGGATAAAATCTCGCCGCCTCTTCGTGGCCACCCATATGCATGCAGGTGATGGAAACGTCCATACCAACATTCCTGTCCACTCCAATAACTATGAAATGCTGCAGGAGGCGGAGCGGATTGTGGACCGCATCATGGAGCTGGCCCAATCACTGGGTGGGGTGATCTCGGGGGAGCATGGGATCGGCCTGACCAAGATCCATTATCTGAATCAGAAAGAGATTGATGCCTTCAAGGGGTACAAGGAGCGTGTGGATCCAGAGGGGCACTTCAATCGTGGCAAGCTCATGGCCGGTTCCGGGCTGGAGGATGCCTACACCCCCTCACTGCAGCTGTTGGCACAGGAGGCGCTGATCCTGGAGGCTAATGATCTGGGTAGCCTCAACCAGATGGTCAAGGACTGCCTGCGCTGCGGCAAGTGCAAACCGGTCTGTACCACCCATGTTCCGGCAGCCAATCTGCTCTACTCCCCACGTAACAAGATTCTTGCAACTGGCCTGATGATTGAGGCGGTGCTCTATGAGGAGCAGACCCGTCGTGGTATCTCGCTGCGCCACTTTGAGGAGATGAATGATGTGGCAGACCACTGCACCATCTGTCATCGTTGCGTAACACCATGTCCGGTCAATATTGATTTTGGTGATGTCACTGTACAGATGCGTACCATCCTCAAACGTCAACGCAAACGGTGGTTCAAGCCGGTAGGTTGGATCTCTATGCAGTTTCTCAATGTAACCGATCCCCGTCTGATCAAGATTATGCGTACCGGGCTGGTGACATGGAGCTATGCACTACAGAGATTGGGTCATCAGCTTATGCGTGGCTCAGGGCTGCTGCAACGACAGAAGCGTCCCCCTGCCACAACCGGCAAACCGGAGATCAAGAGTCAGGTAGTTCACTTCTTCCATCGGCCTATGCCGGGGAGCATGTCACAGAAGAGCCCCAGAGCGCTACTGGGCATAGAAGATCGTCGCTATATCCCAGTGTTAAGAAACCCAGAGACCACATCAACAGAGTCAGAGGCAGTTTTCTACTTTCCTGGCTGTGGCTCCGAGCGCCTTTTCGGGGAGGTGGAGATGGCCTCACTTAGCATGCTCTATGCGCTGGATGTGCAGACAGTCCTTCCTCCTGGGTATCTATGTTGTGGCTATCCGCAACGTGCCTCTGGTGATGAGGAGAAGGGGCACCAGATCTCGATGGGTAATCGCATCCTTTTCCATCGTATCGCCAACACCCTCAACTACCTTGATATAAAAACTGTACTGGTATCCTGCGGCACCTGTATGGATCAGCTGATGCAGTACGAGTTTGAGAAGATATTCCCCGGCTGTCGTCTGCTTGATATCCATGAATATCTGCTGAAGAAGGGGGTCAAGCTGGAAGAGAACAGTGAAAAATATCTATTCCATGATCCCTGTCATAGCCCAATGAAGCAGTTTGACTCAATCCAGGTGGCATCGGGGCTGACCGGTTCTAAGGTGCAGCTATCAGATCGCTGCTGTGGCGAGTCCGGAACCTTTGCCGTTACCCGTCCCGATATTGCAACTCAGGTGAAGTTCAGAAAAGAGCAGGAGCTGAAAAAGGATATCAGCGGGCTCAGCAGCGTAGAAAAAATTCTCACCTCCTGCCCATCTTGCCAGCAGGGGTTGATCCGTTATCAAGAGAGCACGGGATTGAAAGTAGACTATCTGGTGGTTGAGATAGTGAAAAAGCTGCATGGTGACCAGTGGCAACAGCAGTTTCTGGACAGGGTAAATGGAGGCGGGATGGAGCAGGTGCTGCTCTAGGATGACTAAATCAAAGGCTCCCCGGCTCTCATGCAAATAGACACTGGCTTGGCAAGAGACCGTCGTATCAGACTGTTTTCTTGGGTTATGACACATTAGTTTGTCATAACTTCCCTCAAAATATTGTGTATTGTTAAAAGTGTCCCGCCACTGGAGGAGGCGTAGAAACTTTGGTGGAGAGGGACACCAAGTTTAATCCCTAGCTAAAGGAAATAGAGATGAATATTCAGGGACGCCACGCCAATACAGAGCAGTCTGCTGCGCTCAAAAAACAGCTTGAGAAAATATTTGCTGAAAATAGAGAAAAGCAGGAGAGCTACAGAGAATTGTCGAAAAAAAGAGATGAGTCCCGGCTCAGTGGAACCCTCACATCTTTATTTAATGTGCGTTAAGTAGGGATTTTTACGATCTCTATTACCAGCTTAACCTCAGCTCATTCACCATCTGAGGGATTGTAAAGGAACCCCTGTTACATCTATTCCTGATGACTGAAAGATCAACCAATAAGTCAGACTGGTCACTCAATAACTGCTTGTAATCCCCCATCTTGCAATCCCTTGTGTAGATTGATTGGTCATTGCAAACAACTATCATGAGCTATGTCAATTAAGAGTTGTGCTAATTGACATATACGTAATTCTTATCATACCATGAGAAGCAATGTTACTCGATCGAGCGCTGTAATGAGTGACTGTTAAGGATTTTGTTGTGTTGAGGAGGAGTGAGATGAGAGCTGCAGGATATGATATTGAGGGGTTTGTTGATTTTTGGAATGTGCTGAATCAGTTCGGCCTAAAGGCTCGTGTACTACCCACGAAAGAAGAGGTGGAGATTTCAGATCAGTTTGGGCATAAAGTAAACAAGAAATTTTCTGATGTGTTGTTGGGCAAAGAGGGGTGTGTCATCTGCATACGCAGAATTGCAGAAAAATTTGAGAAGCAGACCTTTCCCAGCATGCGTGGCGTCAGTGATCCAAAAGATGGTTATCTGTCTAGTTAGCTTGGGTGATAGGCATGACAGATAAAACTGAAATGCTACTAAATGCAACAGAGATGGAGAGAGTTTCTGACGTATTAAAGGCCATGAGCCATCCAACCAGACTGAAGATACTCTGTTATCTGGGTGATCAAGCAAAAACAGTTAGTGATGTTCTGGCATCTGTTGGTACCACCCAAAGCAACATATCCCAGCACATTGAGACTCTAAGAAAAGCTGGCGTAATTCAATCCAGGCGTGTACATAATAAGGTCTATTGTTCCGTTGATCCTGTAGAGGTTTTGCCGCTCTTGAGCCAGGTAAAGAAGGTGTTCTGCGATAACCAAAATGAGGATATAGACCTCGGCATCGTAAAAATGCTCGTTGTCTAGGGCATCTCGAGTTATTGTCAAAAGTGGTGTTCAGGCTCACGGATATATCTATATATGGTCATCATGCGGTAACAGTCATAGATTAGACTGTGGTCTGAAATTTTCATAGACAAGGATTGATTATGAAAAAAACAGGTAAAAACCGTTTCAAGGCACTACTTGATCCCATTAGTGAAAGGTTGGTTGTTCTGGCTGCCCTGCTTATGTTCTCGATGTTTGCAATTTTAGCCATTCACCCATTCGTTATTCTTGGGATATCGTTGTAGAGAAAACACGCAGTTCGGCCTGTTTGTGGCCATCGAATGGGTTGATAGAGCGCTCAATAGATAAACCATATGTTGGGTTTTGGTTGGTTGTGGTAACAGTTTGGTAACAAACAATCGCTATTATTACATTGTGATTTATTGATTTATATCTATAACGAATATGGATATTGGTCAAAGACACATTAATATTCAATAAAATCTTTACATTAGGTTTTTATGAACTACCCTCAGGGGAAGGGAACCATGAAGGTGCTTTATAGCGCTGGATGGAGGATGGGCATGGATAAAAAAATTCTTATCGTTGAGGATGACTGTGGATTGGCTGGTGCTGTCCGCACTCTTCTTGAAGAAAACAACTTTGCAGTGATCTTGACAGAGTATGGTTCTGAGGTAGAGGATATTCTATCCAGGGAGAATCCTGCGCTGATAATACTTGATGTAATGCTGCCTGATGGTAGTGGCTTGGATGTCGCTAGCCACATTCGTGGATCTGGAAATACCATACCAATTCTATTCGTATCTGCCCTTACCAGAACAGACGATGTTGTTGCTGGTCTTCAAAGCGGTGGTGACGACTACCTAAGAAAACCTTTTGATCCAAGAGAGCTGCTGGAGAAAATCAAGGCAATGATCCGCAGCAGAGAGTCACTGCTGGTAAAACAGAATAGAGAAGAGAAAGTGGTGGTCTTTGGAAAGAACAAATTTAATCGTGAATCACATATCTTAGTCAGAGATGGTGAAGAGGTTGACCTTAGTCCAGCAGATACGGTTTTATTGCAGATCTTTCTTGATAAAGTGGGCAGGGTACTGAGTAGAGACTATCTTGTGACTCAGATACATGCGTATGAACAGGATGTAATGGATCGCAGTATTGATGCTCGTATCAATCGCCTGAGAAAAAAAATTGAGGATGATCCATCTTCCCCAGATTTTCTGATAACAATCAGGGGATTTGGATACCGCTTTAGTCTCGATAAAGTTACCAAATGAAACGCTTAGAGAGATGCCTGGAAAACTGCTCAATAATAAGCCAAAGTTCATTGATATTTGCAGGGACAATTTTTATTGTTGCTATTCTGAATGGCTTGCTATTCATAGCCCTTGTTGTTCATCCTAGTGTTGACCAGTCTGCCAGGGATTTTTCTGATCTTCTGATTAACTCGGCACGCTCTATCCATCGGTTCAAAGATGGAACATCAAGAGATAGTGATTATGTACAATCTATACTGGAAACTAATAAGCTGACTCTTGGTGACCATCGCAACCCACTGAAGAGTATGGTCTCATTTGACCCATATTTGATCCACCTCGGGGATATGCTTCGGGATAAAGTTCATAGTAGTGATTTTTCAATACTGACCTCTGTAGAAGAGAGTGGTGAAACTTACCATTGGGTTGATCTTGATGTGGATGGTGAAGTAATTCGTATTGGTTTCAGTGAGAAGAGGTCACACATTCACTTTGGCTGGTCCATAATTCTGTTGTTTGTGTTGTGGACAATATTTACTCTGGCTGGGACCGTTCTGGCATCCAGGAAAATTACCCAGCCAATAAGGGACCTGGAAAATGATCTTGGCAAAACTGAACATCCAGACGGGTGCTGTGTTGTTCAGGAAAAAGGCCCGAAAGAGATTCGATCCCTAATCAAGAATATAAACAGGCTATCCTCACGAATTCAGACACTACTGAAGAACAGGACAACCATTCTTGTAGGGGTTTCACATGATCTGCGTACCCCCTTAAGCAGGATAAGGGTCTATCTGGAGCTATTGAGAAGCCCAGATAATACTGATCTGGTTGAGAAGATAGAGAGTGACATCAAGGTAATGGACGAGTTGATCGACAGCTCAATGGATTTTGGAGAGGCCGCACTGTCATCAGAGATACAGATGGTTGATCTTGGTGTTCTTATAGATGGTGTGATCAAGCAATATGCAACCTCCACTACACCAATCAATTTCACTCAGGGAAAATGTTGTCATATCAAGACCAATTCAACGGCAATCCGCAGAGTGGTTGGTAATCTGATTGAGAACGCCATCAAGTTCGGGAGAGATCATGAGGTCACTGTCTATTGTCATAAGGAGAGAGGTGACCAAATATCACACCTTGAGGTTGAGGTGAAAAATGGTGGTGACAACATTCCAGAGGAGCTACTTGAGACTGTGTTTGAGCCATTCTACAGGGTGGATGAATCCAGAGGTAACTCACATCTTGGTAGCGGCCTTGGGCTGGCCATTGCCAGACAGCTTGCCGAGCTTCATGGAATGCACCTCTCCTTAAGAAACAGGAGTGGAGGTAGTGTGATTGCAAGCCTGATCATTCCAACTGACAGTGCGGAGCATCCGGCTGTCGCATAAAAAAGCCTGCCCATCATAGTCAGGGCAGGCAATGTCGCTTCAAAGGAAGTATCATGAAACTTGTTGTATTGCTACATACAACATCCCCACAGTATCAATACATTGTTACCAGATGATTACGGACATAAAAAAACCCGCCAGTGATATCTATAACTGACGGGTCTCAGGCCAATCTATGGGAGAAGGGCCTGAGATTTGAGGTTTATCCGGAGAGTCCGAGGAGGAGGAGGGACAATTAGGAGTCCACCTCAAATCGTGGGACCATTATGCTAAACCAATGTTACTGTATGATGACCGTTCGTAAATTATTTTATGATTATTTGAAGGGCAGAATTGGGTTGTTTTCGGGCTCTAGTTTTCGGGCTCTAGAGCAATCTCCAACCATGAATAGAGCTTACTTGATGAATCTATTCAGGGTTGATGGCACGCACCCCGTTAGGTGTTCCCAACAACAGCACGTCGGCTGGACGCATTGCAAACAGCCCATTGGTGACCACGCCAACAATATTGTTTAGCTTCTGTTCAACCACTGTAGGTTCCATGATTTTGAGGTTGCGGACATCAATGATGATGTTGCCATTGTCTGTAGTGAATCCTTCACGTAGTACAGGCTGTCCACCAATCTGTTTGATGATCTCGCGGGCAACATAGCTCTGTGCCATTGGGATCACCTCGACTGGAAGGGGAAAATCACCCATTACATCTACCAGTTTGCTCTCGTCGGCGATACAGACAAATTTGTCTGCAACTGCTGCCACAATTTTTTCACGGGTCAGTGCACCACCACCCCCCTTGATTAGGTGGAGTTGGCTGTTGGATTCGTCTGCGCCATCCACATAGATAGACATGTTGCTGACAGAGTTGAGGTCCAATACCTCGATACCATGTCCACGCAGACGTTCTGCTGTGGCCTCAGAGCTGGCTACAGCCCCTTTAACTTGATTTTTTATAGTGGCCAGAGCATCAATGAAGAAGTTGGCGGTTGAGCCTGTGCCCACCCCAATAATCTCTCCTGGTACTACATGCTCCAGTGCTGCCTCGGCAACGGCCTTTTTCATCTCATCTTGAGTCATATTCTATTTCTCCATGTTCTGTTTTATGTAATGTCTGTTTGCTGTCTGGTTTTGTACAAGTATACTGTGAGCCATGCCAAAAAAATATATTGAAAAAATACTTAAGGCGCGTGTCTATGATGTGGCACGAGAGACACCACTGGAAGAGGCGCGTGGCCTGTCCGAGCGTTTAGGAAACAATGTGCTGATTAAGCGAGAGGATCTGCAGCCGGTATTCTCTTTCAAGTTGCGTGGTGCATATAACAAGATGGCTAGCCTTAGTGATGAGGAGTTAAGGCGTGGTGTGGTCGCAGCATCTGCTGGCAACCATGCGCAAGGGGTCGCACTCTCTGCTCAGCAGATGGGTGTTAAGGCGACGATTGTGATGCCCAAGACTACGCCCGAGATCAAGGTGCAGGCGGTGCGCAAGTATGGTGCCAAGGCAGTTCTGTTTGGTGATGCCTATGATGATGCCTACCAGAAGGCGTTGGAGCTCTCTGAGGATAAGGGGCTGACGCTGGTTCATCCATATGATGATCCTGAGGTGATTGCCGGGCAGGGAACTATTGCAATGGAGATTCTGCGTCAACATGCGGGCAGGATTGATGCAGTCTTTATCCCGGTTGGTGGCGGCGGACTGATTGCCGGTATGGCAGCTTATCTAAAATATCTCTACCCGGATATTCGTGTAGTAGGAGTTGAGCCTGAAGATGCGCCAACACTTCATAATGCACTGAAGAGCAAGCGTCGGGTGGTGCTGGATCAGGTTGGTATTTTTGCTGATGGTGTTGCGGTTAAACAGATCGGCAAGGAGACCTTCAGGCTGGCACGCAAACTGGTGGATGAGGTGGTGTTGGTCAGCTCTGATGAGATCTGTGCTGCTATCAAGGATATTTTTGACGATACCAGGTCAATTGCCGAACCTGCGGGTGCACTTGCTGTAGCTGGGCTAAAAAAATATGTAGAACAGAATAGTGTAGAGAAGCAGACACTGATTGCGGTGGATAGTGGTGCCAATATTAATTTTGATCGTTTGCGTCATGTGGCTGAGCGTGCAGAGATTGGGGAGCGCAAAGAGGCTGTTCTTGCAGTAACAATTCCAGAGCGTCCTGGCAGTTTCAAACGGTTTTGCAAGTTGCTTGGAAAACGTCAAATTACTGAATTTAATTACCGTTATGCCGACCAGGCAGATGCCCATATCTTTGTTGGGGTGCAGCTTGGCACTGGAGAAGATCCACATCATCTGATCTCACGTCTGGTTGATAAGGGGTATCCGGTTGAGGATCTATCTGACAATGAGGCAGCAAAACTGCATGTCCGTTATATGGTTGGGGGGCGTCAGTCTGGTATTGATAATGAAATTCTCTATCGTTTTGAATTTCCGGAACGCCCCGGGGCACTATTGCAGTTTTTAACCAATCTGGGCCGTACCTGGAATATCAGTCTGTTTCATTACAGAAACCATGGCGCAGCATTTGGTCGTGTTCTGTGCGGGGTTCAGGTGCCGTCTGAAGAGCGTGCAGATTTCCAGAAATTTCTTGATGATCTTGGGTATCACTACTGGGAAGAGACAGAGAATCCCGTCTATAAGCTCTTTTTGAGTTAGTCGATAAAGCCTCACTAAATTGGTATGATATTCTGCCAATTTAATGATAGCGAGAATAGTTAGATGAGACCTGCACAATTGCTCTCCATTCTGGAGCGTGAGTATCAAAGTGCCGACTCTGGCCACCATACACCTGTAATGCTATGGGGGCCGCCTGGTGTCGGCAAGTCCCAGATGGTGGCGCAGATAGCCGAGAGCGGGAATGGACGTGTAGTAGATATACGACTTTCACAGATGGAGCCAAGTGATCTGCGAGGAATCCCATTTAACAAGGATGGCCTGGTAGAGTGGTCTATTCCTGCTCTGTTGCCTGATGCCTCTCGTCATGGTGAGCACGGCATTCTGTTTCTTGATGAGATAACCTCTGCACCACCCACAGTATCAGCGGCAGCATACCAACTTATTCTCGATCGCAGGCTTGGCGAGTATAGAGTGCCAGATGGCTGGGCCATATTTGCGGCAGGCAATCGGCAGGGGGATAGGGGGGTTACCTATACCATGCCGGCACCTCTGGCGAATCGATTTTCCCATTATGAGGTGGATGTAAATCTTGATGACTGGGTTAGCTGGGCTTGGAAGAGTGGTGTTGATGAGAGGGTTATATCATTTCTCCGTTTTAGACCAGAGCTACTTTTTGATTTTGATCCTGCCCATAATCCTGTTGCTTTTCCATCTCCGCGCTCCTGGGAGTTTGCCCACCGTGCACTTAACAAGTTTGAGCCCAACAGCGAGTTGTTGAGAGGTGCGCTGCAGGGATGTGTGGGAAATGCTGCAGGCATTGAATTGGCGGCATTTATAGAAAATCTTCATAACCTTCCTGATCTCGATATGATTCTTTCAGGAGAGGGTGCTGATGTCCCCAAGGAGATTGATCTGCAGTATGCAGTTGCAACAGCCTTGGTGGGCCGTGCAATCAAGTTAAGGGATAGCGACAGGCTTGAGAGTGTGCTCGGCAATGTTCTTGATTATGCTGGCCGTTTTCCTCAGCGTGAGATGGGGGTAATGCTGGTCTCTGATCTGCATCGTGCGGTTGGGGAGAAACTGTTTGCGGTACCACAATTTGGAGAGTGGGCGAAAGCGATCGCTGATGTGATGCTCTACGAATGAGTGAGGTAGTTGATACAAAGTTGAGTGCAGCACGTACCAGATTGATTCTGGAGCGCCCATTTTTAGGGGCACTTGTATTGCGTCTGCCGCTGGTTGAGGCATCACCAGGCTGGTGTAAAACCACAGCAACAGATGCACGTTCTATCTATTACAATGCTGAATATATCTCTGCGCTGACATCCAAACAGGTTCAGTTCATGTTGGCTCATGATGCGCTGCACTGTGCGCTATCCCATTTTTCGCGCCGTCAACATAGAAACAGACACCGCTGGGATGTGGCGTGTGACTTTGCCATAAATGCCATGTTGATTGGTGAGGATATGGTTCCACCAGACGATGTTCTATATCTGAAAAGTTTTGACGGGATGACGGCAGAGGAGATATATCCAATGCTGGATGAGGATGACGATCGGGAGACACTGGATCAGCATCTATATGATAACCATGATGATACTTCAGACAGTTCAGATTCTGAGCTGGATGCTTCCGATGCTCATGGTTCTGGCACACCTAATTCCGGTTGGGGTTATAGTGGTGCCTCGGGTCGTCCACCCCCTCTCGGTGAAATGGAGAGAAATTCTCTGGAGACCCAGTGGCAGCAACATCTCGCCGGGGCGGCACAGCAGGCAATGCAGGCAGGCAAGCTGGACGGTGCCATGGCAAGGATGGTTGACCACTTTCTCCAGCCTCGGTTGCCATGGAGAATGATGTTGGCTCACTATATGACAGCACGAGCGCGAGATGACTACAGTTACCTCCGTCCCTCATCACGCAGGGGAAGCGGGGCTATTTTTCCATCCCTGAGAAGCGGGCAGCTTGATGTTGTGGTCGCAATTGATACCAGCGGCTCAGTGAGTATTGACGAGATTGGGGAGTTTGTCTCCGAGATTAATGGCCTGAAGGGGCAGATTCGTGCAGGGGTTACACTGTTGATGAGTGATCAAGAGATTGTTGGAGAGCCCGTCAGATTCGAGCCATGGGAGCCTATGGAGGTTCAATCTGAGTTGATAAAGGGTGGAAGAGGGACCAGTTTCAACCCGGTTTTTCGGTGGCTTGAGCAACAGGATAGTCAGCCTGATATTTTGCTCTACTTTACTGATGCTGAGGGGAAGTTCCCGGCAGATCCACCACAGTTGCCGGTGATATGGCTGATCAAGGGTAGAGGGTGTGTGCCGTGGGGAGAGAGGATCCAGTTGAACTGATGTCGTTATCCAGTGAAGACCAGTTGCGTATTCAGGTGATGCTGCACAACAGCCCCAAGGCTATCCGTCTGGATGAGGCGCATATGACAATGTATGCACTGACGCCTAATGGTGAGGCATCAATCCCGCTCTCTCCAAACTGTAATAATGATCAATACCTGAGGTATGTTCGTGAGATGTTGTCGGAACATGTTCTGGGTAGTAGTGGGGGTTATCCTAACTATATTAAACGGTGGAGTCGCATGGGGCAGACGGGAGGGGTGCATCTTGGCAAGTTTCTTCTGTTGGGCGATCCGGAAGCGGTTGTTGCGGTAGCCAACTCCTCGGGGCTGAATGTTGAGTTGGCACATAATGTCTGGTGGACTGTTACCAATACGGTACAACAGGCAGAGCAGGGTACGCATATGTTGCGCCACCCCTGTGTGGTGAACAGTAGCCTGGGTAGAGAGATCGCTCAGTTTCTTGTTGAGCATCTGGCGTTTGTTACTGATACAGAGGAGGTGCTGTTGATTTTGTCCCTGTTACTGCAGGACGGCCTACTTGATGATGGTCAGATTGAGCGGATATGGCGACGAAGTCAGGAGCGTGGGAAGGGTATTTATCAGGTGGCATTTCTGCAGGCTAACCCCTTGTCACTGCCTGATCTGGTTGCGCCACATCCTCGGTACCAGGAGATTGTTGATGGGTGTGCAGCTCTGTCTGATAGTGGCAATAGTGCTGCAAAAACCATGATTACCATTGTCTCCTCCGAGGGGCAGACATTTATCGCTCTGGCCATAGAGTTACTTGGCAAGGTGGCAAATGAGGATTCTGTTTACGCCCTTATGAATGCCATTGGTGCCCTCTTTTCTGATATCGGAATACCTGCAACTGAGGAGAGATCGCTGGAGCTCTGTCAGTTGCAGGTTGGAGAGTGGATTGATGATGGCAGTATCAAGGCCGTTGCGGAACTGTTACAGAGCCATTCAGAATATCGGGACATGATGCAGGCAGTTATGTTGCTCTCATGTGTCAGGGAGGAGGTTTCATTTAGGATGGTTCTGCACAGTGGAGCTGTGGGGCGCTCTATCAGAAAAAAGCTGACTCCGCTGTTTGAGTTGATAAGAGCTAATCTGGAGACGTTGCAAAAATAATGTTACTACTGATTTCACCAGCCAAAAAACTTGAATTTGAAGAGGTGGCACCAGATATAGGCTTCTCGGAACCAGAGCTGATAGGGAAGGCTGAGTACATTGCCTTAATTATGAAGCAGTATAGTGAGAGTGATCTGAAGAGATTAATGAAATTAAGTGACAATCTTGCTCGTCTGAATTTTGAACGTTACAGACGGTGGACAACAGACACCTCAGAGCAACGATCCAAACAGGCGATTCTTGCCTTTAGGGGTGATGTATATGCAGGCATGGCTGCCACAGCGTTTGAGCAGAGAGACTTTGATTATGCTCAAGCCCATTTAAGAATCCTCTCTGGGTTGTATGGGGTGTTGCGCCCTCTTGATATGATTCAGCCACACAGATTAGAGATGGGTACCAGGCTTAAAAATCGTAAGGGGGATAACTTGTATGATTATTGGCGTGGAGAGAGTGCCTCATTGATTAATCGTGATGTAGAGATATCTGGTGGGGAGATCATTAATTTGGCATCCAGCGAGTACTTCAAGTCCGTGGATGGGATGCTGGATTATCCTGTAGTTACTCCTGTTTTCAAGGATGAGAAAAATGGCCAGTATAAAATTATTAGCATATATGCCAAAAAGGCACGTGGAATGATGTGTGATTTTGTTATTCGTAATCGTCTGGATAGAGCGGAACAGTTGCAAGATTTTTCTGCCGCAGGATATCGCTTCTCGGAAGAGGGATCAGATAGTGGTCAGTTACTGTTTTTGCGAAAAGAGTCCGCCCGACCCTGATTGAGTCAGGTGAAAATATCTATTTGTCGCGGCGTAGCAGAAATAAAAATAGTAATAGAGCAACAAGTCCAACCAGTCCACGATCACTGTTGCCGTTTGTGATAACTTCAGAGCCAGATTTAGCGGCTGTAGTGGTATCAGCAGTTGATCCGGTTGCGGTTTGAACTATTTCTGTAAGGTTTCCAATAATGCCGGTTGTCCCCGGGAACAGAATATCAATAATTATGAAGGTGATTATAAGCATGACACCAAAATCGGTAAGAATTTTTAACCATGAGGTGGCACGGTTGATAGTCTCTTTTATCGGTGAACTGTTCATGGTGTCTGCCTTTTTGTCTGTAACACCCCCTCCGAAGAGGGGGGTCTACTTAAAGATGATTATCTGTTAAGTAATGCTGCAAGTACAATCAGTGTAATTAAACCATTAACTCCACTGAACTGGGATACAACGTTGCCGATGCCCCCAACAACTCCGGGCATTCCAAGAGCCCCTGCACCAAATACAACCTCGATTAAAAGGCCGAGCCCGATTAATGACATTAACAATCCAGTAAGTCCACGTACAACGCTACCAACGGTAGAAAATGCATTATCAAACATATCGAATAACCTCTCTATGTAGTTAAGAAAATAAGCCTGTATTAACAGACTTGCGGCAACAATATATTATTCAATCAATAAGTCAATATTATTGTAATCAATATTGTTTATTAATAATAAGCTAAATAAAATAAGTAGTTCCTGATTTTAAATGCAAATATTACCATACTGTTTTCTAATTAGTTTATGGCTATAAACTAATTAGAAAACAGTAACCCCTTTCTCTGTGGCAATGCCGTCAAGTGGAATATCCCACGGCTCTTTTTTTATTGATTTAACCTCCTGGAATGAGTGGGCCACTCCAAGCAGAAATGGACGCCTGCTATTGCTCGAGCGTTTTGGATGAGAGAAGGTTCTATCATAATATCCGCCGCCCATCCCTATGCGTCCTCCAGCTGAATCAAAAGCTACAAGTGGGGTAAGCACAAGATCAAGGGTCCAGGTTGGAGTTGGTTTTGGAGGAAATATCTCCGGTTCCGGAATCCCATATTTATTGATAACAAGATTGCTATCTTCATGGAGTGGAGCAAACCATAATCTGTTGCCATGCAGTCTGTTCAAGACAGGGAGAAAACACTCCTTACCATCGTGAATAGCTCGATCAATAATTAGCTCGGGATCCTGTTCCCCGTCACTGGCAATAAATCCTGCAATTCTGCGGCTACGCTTGAAAACATGGTGGTTGATCAAGTGGCCAAAGAGCTCTGCCGAGTTGGCCTGGCGCACCGCTTCAGGAAGAGCACGTCTCTTCTCGCGGATTTTATTACGGAGAGTGGCGGTGGCTTTCATGAGGGGGAGTGTAGGGTGGTGTCTACCGTATGTACCGGTCGGGCCAACGTCCCTGAACCATAGAGTTCAAGGAGGGGAGCCTGAACTAAAGGTTTAGGCTTTCCGATAATCGGACCTGCACACGCCTTTAATAAAATTAGCTCCCAGGGTCGTGAGTTAAGGATCAAGGATCGAGTCCCGGTGATCAAATACTACAGTAGACACCAAAATCTATAGGTATATAAGCTACACCTGTTTGGGTAATTATTCAAGCTCTAATTGCTTGCCTTGGTGAAGTGCAGCCTCCACCTGGCCTCGCAGGCGAACCAGTTCATCCGCCACGTCAACTGCACCCTGCTGCTGATCAGAGTGATTATGCAGTAGTTCATGAGCAATGTTGAGTGCCGCCATTATGGCAATGCGATCCTGACCAACACTTTTCCCCTGTTTTCTTATCTCGCGCATTTTCTTGTCAACGATTGACGCTGACTCAATAAGTGAGTTTTGCTCTTCTGGAGGACAGGAGATCTTGTACTCTTTTTGCAGAATGCTGATGGTTACTGGTGTACTTTTGGTCATGACTGTTTTTCCAGTATTTTTACAGATGAGAGAATGGATTCAACACTCTTGACTGTAAGTTGATTTTTTTCCACCAACTCATCACGCTCTGTGATGACGTCCTGTATTTTTCCACGCAGATCTCCGTTCTCCTCACGCAAGGTATTACAGAGGCTAATCAGTTCGCCGATTCTGTGCTCCAGATTTTTGATCTCCGGCTGCCACTGGCTTCCACCCGCAGAACTCTTTTTTGTGGTTTTTTTCTTGGCCATAATGGGAGGACTATAGAGTGATCGTAATAAATCTTCAATAGTGAAAGAATATCTGAAAAAGATTAATGGGATGGGGGTTTGGGGGAAGGGCTCTATAGATGTTGTTGTAATATGCTGAATTATAACCCTTCCCCCATAAAATAACTTGTAAGGGAGATCTGATTGGGTCACGAAGTGACTTAATCAGAGCCTCCTGAAAGTTGCGCAGTTCTCTGTATTTGAGAGAATGGGGGGATGGAAAAGATTCAATACAATGATGTTAGTGATGCATTAAGACGTTTATCACTCGCAATGGATGGGGCAGAGCTTCATGGCTCTTTCTGTGGTCGTCTGATGTCTGGCCATGCAGAGGATGAGATTGGCTGGCTCAAGGAGGTTGTTGGAGAGCGTGACGAGGCTAATCTGCAGGCCCGAGAGGATGTTGCCATGATAGCCAGGATGGTTGCTGATGTGGCTCAGCAATTGAATGGTGACGAGCTGCAGTTTGAGCTGTTTCTGCCGGAAGATGAGCCCCTTGATGTGCGTACCGAAGCTCTGGCTGCATGGTGTGAGGGATTTCTATATGGATACGGTATTGCATCAGCCAGTGAGGATTTTCAGGAGAGTGAGGTGCAACAGGAGTTTCTGAAAGACCTGATGGAGATATCTCGTGCCAGTTTCATCGAGGGAGAGGATGACCATGGGGATGAGGAGGATGAGATGGATTTCCTGCAGGTGGTTGAGCATGTACGTATTGGTACCATGCTTCTGTATGAGGGGAGCAATTCCGTAAAGAGCCCGATTGGCTCCCTGCCACTAAACGAGACTATTCACTAAGAAATATCATGAACCAGAATGTATTTGCAGGCCGTCGCAGGCAGCTGTTAAGAAAGATGAAGCCTGACTCCATTGCTATTCTGTCGGCAGCTCCACATCACATGCGCAACCGAGATGTTGAGTATTCATACCATCCTGAGAGTGACTTCTATTATCTGACCGGGTTTGCAGAGCCGGATGCGGTTCTGGTTATCAAGAAGAGCGGCAGTAAGGGGTCATGGATGCTGTTCTGTCAGGAGAGAGATCGAGAGCAAGAGCAGTGGACGGGCGAGAGGCTGGGGACAGAGCGTGCTGTTTCAGAGATGGGGATGACAGAGGCATGGCCTATTGGGCAATGGAGTGAAAAACTGCCGGATCTGCTTGCAGGAGTACAGTACCTCTATTTCAATCTGGGTGAGGAGAGCACGATTGAGCGGGGCCTGCTCAAGCAGTTGAGATTATTTCGCCAGCAGAGTCGTGCCGGTATTGTGACTCCGCAGACGGTGCAGTTGCTGGATCCGCTCTTGCATGAGATGCGCCTGATTAAGTCAGCTGCAGAGATTCGTCTTATGAAAAAAGCTGCAGCTATTACGGTTGCAGCACATCGCAGGGCAATGAGATATTGCCGTCCGGAGATATCTGAGTCAGAGGTCGAGGGGGAGATTCTTCACGAGTTTTCAGCTCATGGGGTACGGACTGTGGCCTATGATTCGATTGTGGCAGGTGGAAATAGTGCCTGTACGCTTCACTACATAAAAAACAGCAAGCAGCTCCAGAATGGTGAGATGGTATTGATTGATGCGGGAGCAGAGTATGATGGATATGCTGCAGATATTACTCGCACATTTCCTGTAAATGGCCGTTTTTCTACGGTGCAACGTCAGCTCTATGAGGTTGTTCTTGCAGCACAAAAAGCAGCAATAAGACAGATGCGCCCGGGCAGACGTTTTGATGCTCCCCACCGTGCCGCTGTAAGGGCTGTAACCAGGGGGTTGTTGGAGCTGAAAATTCTGAAAGGTGATCTTAGCAGTTTAATCAAGGATGAGGAGTACAAGAGATTCTATATGCATCAGACCAGCCACTGGCTAGGAATGGATGTTCATGATGTTGGTGAATACAAGGTGGGTGGCAAGTGGCGTCAACTGGAGCCGGGGATGGTGATGACAGTTGAGCCAGGGATCTATATCCCGCAAGGGATGAAAGGGGTTGCCAGGAAATGGCAGGGGATTGGTATTCGCATCGAGGATGATGTTGTGATTACCAGTAAGGGGTGCGAGGTTATAACCGAGGGGGCCCCCAGGAGCGTTGCCGAGATTGAATCATTGATGTCTCATTGAGTTTGATGACCTCTCAATAATTTTCTACCTATTTAAAATCCGAATGGCACTGCCTGACGGATAAGGGTAGAATTTTCAACTCAGTTTCGGATCGTGGGAGAGAGTCTGCTCTAGCAGGCCGCCGAAGGCGCAACAGCCCGGAAACGCTCAGGCAAAAGGACTACGATATCTAATACTGGCTCTGGAGAAGATCTTTACGATCTACCGAAGGGGAAGGCAGATTTATGAAGTTTGCCCAATCTCTCAGGTTCCCGGACAGAGGGGTTTGTTGTGGCCGTATGCGCTTTGTGTGCGGCTACGTTAGCAATAGACCAAGAGCCAGAATATGTCACAAGAATTAATGAAGACCGCACTCAATAAGGCACACAAGCGTGCAGGTGCAAAGATGGTTGATTTCTCTGGATGGGAGATGCCACTTCATTATGGATCACAGGTCGATGAGCACCACGCCATTCGTAACAGAGCAGGAATGTTCGATGTCTCCCATATGGTAGTTAGTGACCTCTCTGGATCAGGTGCAGCTGGTTATCTTTCCAGGCTATTGGCCAATGATATTTCTCGCCTAAAGACCGAGGGCAAGGCACTCTACTCCTGTATGTTGAATGAGCATGGTGGGGTGGTTGATGACCTGATTGTCTACTGGATGGGCCAGAATAACTATAGAATAGTTACCAATGCAGCAACCAGAACCAATGACCTGGCCTGGATGCAGGCACAGCTCGCCGGATTTGATGCTCTCCTAACCGAGAAGCCAGAGCTCTCCATGGTTGCAGTACAGGGGCCAGAGGCTCGCTCAATTCTGCTGCAGTGGCTGGGAGAGGATTCCAGGGAGAGAGTTGAATCACTGGAGCGTTTCTACGCTGCTGAAGTAAAAGAGTGGTTTGTTGCCCGTACCGGATATACAGGTGAGGATGGCTTCGAGGTTATGTTGCCCCATGAGGATGCTGAACCATTCTGGCAGGCAATGGTGGACGCAGGTATTGAGCCATGTGGTTTGGGTGCCAGAGATACCCTCCGCCTTGAGTCTGGCATGATGCTATATGGTGCAGATATGACCGAGGAGACGACCCCCCTGGAGTCGGGACTATCCTGGACGGTTGCACTGGATCCCGAAGAGAGAGAATTTATTGGGCGATCTGTTCTTGAGCAGCAGAAATCCGCAGGGGTGCCACGCAAGTTGGTAGGGCTGTTGCTTGATGGCAGGGGGATTATGCGCTCTCATCAGAAGCTGTTTGTTGGTGAGAGAGAGATTGGTGAGATAACTAGTGGAGGGTTCTCACCAACCCTGAACAGAACAATTGCTCTGGCTCGCATTGAGTCATCTGTAGTAGAAAGTTGTGATGTTGATATTAGAGGTAAACGTATTTCGGCAACAGTTGGGAAACCGGTGTTTGTACGAAATGGCAAAGCGGTTAACTGATTATTAAAGTGTAAGAGGAAGATTGAAATGAGTGAAATTCCAGCTGATCTGAAATATAGCAAGAGCCATGAGTGGATTCGAAATGATGCAGGTACCGTAACAGTTGGTATTACCGATCATGCTCAGGAGTTATTGGGAGATATTGTGTTCGTCGAGTTGCCAGAGGTTGGTGCTCAGGTTGATGCCGAGGGGGAGTGCGGAGTGGTGGAGTCGGTAAAGGCTGCATCTGATCTCTATGCACCTCTGGCAGGTGAGATTGTTGAGGTCAATGAGAAGTTGATGGATGGCCCGGAACAGGTGAATGATGCCCCTTATGATTCATGGATTCTGAAAATCAAGCTCGCTGATGAGGGAGATCTTGATCAGCTGCTTGATGCAGACAGTTATGCTGCGGTTGTAGAGGCGGAGTAGTAGATGCCATTTATTCCCCATACACAAGCCGAGACTGAGGCTATGCTCGATACTATTGGTGTCGGGCAGATTGATGAGCTGTTTGAGGAGATTCCAGAAACTCTTCATGCAGAAAATCCTGAAAATCCATTTGCAGGAATGGGTGAGATGGAGATCGGGCAGCTGATGCGGGAACGCTCTTCAGCAGATGATGGAGTGCTCTGTTTTGCTGGTGGAGGAGCCTATCAGCACCATATTCCGGCTGCAGTATGGGAACTTGCAACACGTGGTGAATTTTATACTGCCTATACCCCATATCAGGCTGAGGCAAGCCAGGGTACCTTGCAGATGCTTTATGAGTACCAGTCAATGATATCCAGCCTGATGGCAATGGATGTCTCGAATGCATCACTCTATGATGGAGCATCAGCTCTGGCCGAGGCTGTATTGATGGCGGTACGGGCAAATCGTCGCTCAAAGTCAAAACGAATTTTGATGCCAAGAACAGTGAATCCAGCCTATAGAAAGGTAGTTGATACATTGGTGCGCCATCAAGGGATTGAGTTGGTTGAGTTGGACTATGATGCCAAGACCGGTGCGCTTGACCCCGCCTCTCTGAAAATTGATGAGGGGGATGATTATGCGGCGCTGGTTATCCCGTTGCCTGGCTACTTTGGTACACTCGAGGATGTACATGGTCTGACTGATATGGCGCATAAACACGGCATGTTGGTGGTTGGTTGTGTTAATCCGATAGCAGTTACTGTACTTAGCCCACCTGGTGAATGGGGAGAGAAGGGGGCCGATATTGTCTGTGGTGAGGGCCAGCCACTTGGTGTTCCGCTCTCTTCCGGAGGCCCATTCCTTGGCTTTTTGTGTTGTACGAAGGCGCTGGTTAGGCAGTTGCCGGGACGTCTTGTTGGACAGACTCGTGATCTTGAAGATCATCCCGGATTTACCTTGACTCTGCAGGCCAGAGAGCAGCATATCCGTCGCTCGAAGGCGACCTCCAATATATGCACTAATCAGGGGCTGATGGTAACAGCCTCCACAATTTTCATGAGCTTAATGGGGAGTGATGGGCTGGAGCAGATGGCTACAGGATCACACCATAATAGTCACAAAATGGTTGAGCGGTTGACAGCTATTGATGGGGTGACTCAACACTTCTCGTCACCATTCTTTCATGAGGTGGTTGTCGAGTTGCCAAGAGATGCTGGCGAGGTGCTGGCAGCACTGGTTTGGCAGGATATTGTGGGAGGAATCCAGCTCTCTGAAAACTACCCGGAATTGGGAAAGAATATGTTGTTAATTTGTGCCACAGAGTTGCGTAGTAATAGTGAAATAGAGCGTTTTGCCACAGCCCTGGAGAGTGTGTTGGCAGGGGAGAAGATCTAATGTTGATTTTTGAGCGCTCAGAGTCTGGTAGAAGTAACAGGGCACAGTATGTTGGTGAGCAGAAAAAGCCACTGGTTGATATTCCAGATTTGCTGAAGAGAGAGAAGAGAGTTGATCTTCCAGAAGTGTCTGAGCTGCAGGCAGTACGCCACTATACCCGGCTTTCACAGAAGAACTTTTCGATTGATACTAATTTTTATCCTCTGGGCTCTTGTACCATGAAGTACAACCCTCGAGGTTGCAATACGTTGGCAATGCAATCCGGTTTCCTCAATCGTCACCCTGCAGGTGATGCTGCTCTGGGGCAGGGGGTAATGGCATCTCTATATGAGTTACAGGAGATACTTCAGAGTGTAACCGGTATGGAGGCTGCATCATTGACTCCAGCCGCAGGGGCTCAGGGTGAGTTTGCCGGGGTTGCCATGATCCGTGCCTACCACGATGCACGGGGAGATGATGCAAGAAGTGAGATTCTTGTCCCTGATGCGGCACACGGTACAAATCCTGCCTCTGCGGTTATGTGTGGTTATAAGGTAAGAGAGATTGCAACCAATGAGTCCGGCGATGTGGATGTGGATGCGCTGCGTGAGGTGGTTGGGCCGCAGACAGCTGGAATTATGCTGACCAATCCATCAACTCTTGGAGTGTTCGAGCGCAGGATTGAAGAGATTGCTGACATCATGCATAAGGCTGGAGGGTTGCTCTACTATGATGGCGCTAATCTGAACGCAATTCTTGGTAAGACCCGTCCCGGTGATATGGGATTTGATGTTATCCATATTAATGTTCACAAGACCTTTTCAACCCCTCACGGAGGTGGTGGGCCAGGTGCAGGGCCTGTGGTTGCAAACAGGCGACTCGCCCCATATCTTCCCATCCCTATGGTCAAGAAGATCGATGGTGATTCTCCAGATCAGCCACCAGAGTTTGGGTGGATGGAGGAGCAGGATCGCCCTGAGAGTATTGGACGCCTCTCTGCGTGGAGTGGCAATGTAGGAATACTGTTGCGCGCATACATCTATGCAAGGATGTTGGGCACAGATGGTATGGAACGAGTTGCAGACTATTCAGTTTTGAATGCCAACTATCTGATGAAGAAGATGGAGCAGGCTGGTTTTACTCTGGCTATTCCTGAGCGACGAGCAACTCATGAGTTTATTGTTACTCTGAAGAGAGAGGCAAAGGAGCTTGGTATATCTGCCATGGATTTTGCCAAGCGTCTGCTGGATTATGGGCACCATGCCCCAACCACATATTTTCCTTTGCTGATTCCAGAGTGTCTCTTGATTGAGCCAACAGAGACTGAAGACAAGGCGACACTGGATGCATTTGTGGATGTAATGGCGCAGATTCTGCGAGAGGCGAAAGAGTCTCCGGATCAGGTAAAGGGCGCCCCCTGGACGCTACCGGTAAGGCGCCTGGATGATGTGCGTGCAGCAAGAGAGTTGGATTTGAATTGGTATAAACAGTAATAAGGAATTAGCAGAAAATGACAGCACTTATATGTGGTTCATATGCATTTGATCAGATAATGGTTTTTCCGGATAAATTCAAGAATCATATTCTTCCGGATAAGGTTCACATGTTAAATGTGTCTTTTCTGGTTCCTGAGATGAGACGGGAGTTTGGAGGAACGGCTGGCAATATCGCCTACAACCTCAATTTGTTGGGTGAAAAACCGATCCCAATGGCAACTGTCGGCATTGATTTTGCCCCCTATCGTGAATGGATGGAGAAGTTTGGTATTGCCACTAGTGGATTGCAGGAAATCACAAATAATTATACTGCTCAGGCATTTATAACCACAGATATGGATGATAACCAGATAACTGCATTTCATCCCGGTGCCATGAATTCTTCACACCTTAACTCTGTCTCTGATATTGAGGGGGTCTCTCTGGGGATTGTCTCACCTGATGGTCGTGAAGGAATGGTGGAGCATGCCGCTCAGTTTGCAGAGGCAGATATTCCATTTATTTTTGACCCTGGTCAGGGGCTACCGATGTTTGGCAAGGAGGACCTTATTCAATTTATTGATCAAGCCACATGGATTGCGGTAAATGATTATGAGTCTGCCTTGATGCAGGAGCGTACCGGATTGAGTGCGGTAGAGATTGCAGAGCGTGTGAATGCGCTGATTGTCACCCGTGGGGGAGAGGGGTCGATTATCTACGCTGGTGGGCATCGTATTGATATTCCAGCGGTTTCTGTTGAACATACGCTTGATCCAACAGGTTGTGGTGATGCTTTTCGCGCAGGGCTGCTATTTGGTCTGCTCAATGACATGGAGTGGAAGATAACTGGCCAGATTGCCTCACTTCTAGGCTCTATAAAGATAGGTACTCATGGCACCCAGAATCACCATTTTACAATGGAGGAGTTCAAGGAGTCATATCGTGAGGCCTTTAATGAGGAGTTCTGAGTAACTCTATGTTTTAACGTTGCGGTATACCACTATGTTCCCTATTGGAGTATTGATCTTTTTTATGTTATAAAGTCTTTTTATCAGGAAGGTTCTCCAAGGGGGGAAATTTTGGGAAAGGATTATGGCAGATCGTAGATTACAAGTTTTTCACACTGTGGCTCGCATGCTCAGCTTCACAAAAGCTGCAGAGTCACTACACATGACGCAACCAGCGGTCACTTTTCAGGTGAGACAGCTGGAAGACTATTTTAATACCCGTCTGTTTGATCGTACCCATAATCGAATAACTCTTACAGAGGCTGGCGGTAGAGTCTTTGAGTACGCAGAGAGAATTTTGGACCTCTATGGTGAGATGGACAATGCAGTACGTGAGATGACCGGAGAGGTAAGTGGTGTATTGATTGTGGGGGCGAGCACCACTATTGCCGAGTATATGGTACCTAACATGTTGGGAAGATTTCATGAGAAGCACCCGTCGGTTACGATTCGTCTGAAGGTTGGAAATACTGATAGTGTGGTCTCCATGATTGAGAACAATGTAATTGACCTGGGAATTGTAGAGGCCCCGGTATCCAATAAGAAGCTACAGCTTGACCTCTGTCGTGAGGATGAGCTGGTGTTGATTGTTCCTCCTGATCATCCGCTGTCCAGTAAAGAGTCTATAAAGATAGAGCAGCTTAAGGAGTACCCATATATATGGCGAGAGGAGGGTTCTGGAACACGAGAGGTGATTCATGACTATCTGACAGGGGCTGGAGTTAATCCATCTGATCTCAATGTCATTATGGAGCTTGGTAGTCCAGAGGCGATCAAGGGTGCTGTTGAGTCGGGAATCGGAATTACCATTATCTCCAAGGCATCAATACAGAAGGAGTTGCAGTTGGGTACAGTCAAGATGATTCACCTTGATCCTCATATGATTCGCCCATTCTCCTTTGTGCATCAGAAGCAGAAGTTCAGACTTCGAGCTATGGATGAGCTACTGGAATTTGCCAAAGAGTATTGTGATGCATACAAGGTAGACGAATTGAGTTAAGGAAACCCTGAATCAAAAGATGGATGCGTTTGATCAGTTGCGGAAGATATTTTCTGCATTAAGTGGTGATGACCGTAATGCACTATTAAGGTATGCGACTTTTCTCCATCATGATGGAGATGGGGTGAAATCAGGAGAAGTGGTGGAGGCAGCCGCAAAAGAGAACCCACAGGGTCTGCTGCGACCGAAAAATGAGAGGGTTGTTATGGCAATCCGACGATTATCAGAGACTTACCCCATGTTGAATCACGATAAACTATTAAAACAGAGTGCTGATCTGATGAGTGCTCATTTGGTGAGTGGGCGTGAGGCAGCCGAGGTGATTGATGAGCTGGAGGAGATTTTCCAGTCGCACTATCAGATATATATTGATGAATAATATCTTTTCAAGCTGGTTTCAGCGTCAACTCTCCAACCCACAGTTGGTTATTCTGCTAATTCTGTTAGCTACTGTTTTTGCGGTAGTAATTCTATTTGGACAGATATTGGGCCCCGTTCTGGTGGCCATTGTTCTGGCTTATCTGATGGACACGCCAATTGAACAGCTACAGCATCGTGGGACAAATAAATCACTTTCTATTTGGCTGATTTATCTGTTCTTTATTGCCTTTATGGTTTTTCTGGTGGTTGTCATGTTGCCACTGCTGTCCAGCCAGATAACACAATTTCTTTCTGCTGTACCGGCAATGGTGCAGACAGGCAGAGATATGCTCTCCCAGCTGCCTGAGAGTTATCCGACACTTGTAAGTGTTGAGCAGGTGACCGAGATTGCCAATGCTGCCAGCCGTTCCATGACAGAGTTTGCACAGCAGGCGCTTGCGAAAAGTCTTGGATATATCCCGGGAATCATAACCATGCTGATCTATCTGGTACTGATTCCGCTGTTGGTTTTCTTTATGCTCAAGGATAAAAAAGAACTTTTTTCATGGGTAACTGCATTTCTGCCGAATGATCGCTCATTGGCAGAGCGGGTCTGGAGTGAGGTGGATCTGCAGATTGGCAATTATATACGAGGTAAATTCTGGGAGATGTTGATTGTAGGAGGTGCAACCTATATCGCGTTTGTTGTGGTGAACCTTCAGTACTCCCTGCTGCTTGGTGTTCTGGTTGGCCTCTCGGTACTGGTGCCATTTGTTGGAGCAACAGTTGTCACCATCCCGGTGGCTGCAGTGGCCTTCTACCAGTTTGGGTGGGGTGGAGAGTTCGGAACCATAATGCTGGTTTACGGGGTTATCCAGGCTCTGGATGGGAATGTGCTGGTACCGCTGCTGTTCTCTGAGGTGGTTAATCTGCATCCGGTAGCAATTATTGTTGCAGTACTCTTTTTTGGGGGAGTCTGGGGGTTCTGGGGGGTATTTTTTGCTATTCCTCTGGCGACCCTGGTTAAAGCGGTTATTTCAGCGTGGCCGACTCTGGAGGAGAAGGCTGTCCAGTAAATTTTTCACTTGCTACGGAACCTCTGAAAAAGCGTAATTGGATCTTCCTTACTTGATAGGCTCGAGCATGCCATCAAGATTTTGTGAGTCACAGAAGTCGAGAAAGTTTTCCCTCAGCTGGGTTATTGACTCTTTTCTTGGGACTCCCAAAACCATATTTAATACAAACATTGGTGTTCCTGTATGGGGCGCATGGTGGCTACTGGTGTTCATCTCCTCTACATTTATCTGCCGTGAGGAGAAGAAGTCAGCCACTTTGTAGACGATTCCTGGATGATCAATCGAGATAACCTCAACGTGGTAAGGGAGGTGTTCATGTTTGATGGGGCGATCAGATGTTCGCTTGGTAAGAATTGTGAGTTCAAGTTTTTCCTGGAATTTTGGCAGTGTGGCCTCCAGGCGCGCAATAGTGTCCCATTTCCCGGAGACCAGTAACAGGATGGCAAACTCACCGCCAAGCACCGTCATTCTGCTGTCAACAACATTGCCCTTCTGTTCCAGTACAATTCTGGAGAGCTCATTGATGATTCCTGGGCGATCTTTGCCGATTGCAGTGATAACAAGGTTATCAGTCACTGTTTGTGAGGGATTGGTGGGTGATTTCTTTTCCATAGTATTGGAGAGTATATCTTGTCACTGCACCTTTGCAGAAGTACCATTTACAGTTCAGAGAAAAACATTTTATAGAAGAGAGTAATATCGATGTTTCAAGGAAGTATGGTTGCGCTGGTTACACCGATGCACCCTGATGGTGGATTGGATTGGGAGGCACTGGATCAGCTGGTTGAGTTTCATGTCAAGAATGGAACAGATGCCATTGTTGCTATGGGCACAACCGGGGAGTCAGCTACTCTGAATGAGAGTGAGCATTGTGAGGTGATTAAGCGAGTTATCCGGATATCGAATGGTCGTGTGCCAGTTATCGCAGGTACTGGAGCCAACTCAACCCAAGAGGCCATCGATCTGACCAGGTGCGCAAAAGAGCAGGGTGCCAATGCCGCTCTTCTGGTGACACCTTACTACAACAAGCCGACCCAGGAAGGGCTCTATCTGCACTATAAGGCAGTTGCCGAGGCAGTTGATATTCCACAGATTCTCTACAATGTGCCTGGGCGTACAGCCTGTGACATGCTTCCGGAGACTATTGGCAGGCTTTCAAAAGTTCCAAATATTATTGGGGTAAAGGAGGCAACCGGTGATCTTGAAAGGATTGAGCCGATTCATTCTCTTAGTGAGGATGGGTTCGAGATCTATAGTGGAGACGATTCTACCTGTACCGATTTCATCCTCCAGGGTGGTCATGGAACCATCTCGGTAACTGCCAATGTGGCACCACGACAGATGCATGAGATGTGTGTGGCGGCAATGGCTGGAGATAGTGAAAAGGCGCACGCAATAAATGAGCCCCTGAAACTTCTTCATCGCGATCTTTTCCTCGAGGCAAATCCAATTCCGGTAAAGTGGGCTCTATATGAGATGGGGATGATTGCAGAGGGTATACGTCTGCCTTTGACTCCACTATCAGAGATGTATCGATCTGCTATCAAGGATGCAATAGGTGCTGCCGAAGTGAATCAAGAAAAGTAACCAGATAAATTATGAAAATAACAATTATGAATCGTAGAGGCCTCCTCCCTGGAGCCGCAATTTTGCTAGGGGCACTCTCGCTGATCTCCTGCAGCACAGTGGATAATACTGTAGACAAATACAAGGCTTACAAGAAAGAGCTCAGTTATGAGAGTGCAGTAGAGACAAAGCCACTCGAAATTCCACCGGACTTGACCACCTCAACAATGCAGGATCTTTACCAGGTTCCAGGAGGTGTTGCCTCACTCAAGAGTTATGAGTCTGATGGTGGCGTTGGGGGGCTGCTGGAGAACTCGCAGGATGTTATGCCGGTACAGAAAGAGATCAGGGTGGTCAAGGATGGCGACCAACGCTGGCTGGTGATCAACGCAACTCCGGAGCAGTTGTGGTCTAAACTGCGTGAGTTTTGGTTGAAGAATGGGTTCATAATTGAGCGAGAGGATCCAAGAATAGGAATCATGGAGACCGATTGGGCAGAGAATCGTGCAGAGATTAAGGAAGGGCCAATTCGTAATATCCTTGGCAAAGCGTTAGATATGCTCTACTCAACAGGGACACGTGATAAATTCAGAATCCGACTGGAACGTACTGATCAGGAGGGGGTTACAGAGCTATATCTGAGTCATCGCCGCATGGAAGAGGTTGCATCAGGGGACTCTTTTGTCTGGCAACCCCATCCAGCAATGGCAGAGTTGGAGGCAGAGCTGCTGAGCAGAATTATGTCCTTCCTGGGAATGGAGGCAACCAGGGCTAATACTGCTCTGGCCGGTCTGGAAGGCAAGGGTATAGTTGAACGCGCTCGTATAGTCGATTCTGCTGATGGCGAGAAGTTTGTATTGGTCAAGGAGGGGTTCCCTCGGACCTGGAGACGTACAGGTCATGCGCTGGACCGAGTTGGATTTACGGTTGAGGATCGAGATCGTTCCAAAGGAATCTACTATGTTCGTTATATAGATCCATTCAAGGATAATGAACAGGATGGAATTTTGGATAAGCTCAAGTTCTGGGGTGGTGAGGATCAGCCTGAAGAGGGTGAGTACCAGATTCGTATCGAGTCCCATGAAGAGGTGAGTCGGATTGTTGTCATGACTTCTGACGGGCAGATAGATAATTCTGGAACAGCCAGACGAATACTGACCTTGCTGCATGAACAGCTGAAGTAGTTTATGCGATTTGCCTCTCTGGGAAGTGGCAGCAAGGGTAATGGGACACTGTTTGAAACAGAAGAGACCACAATTCTTGTTGATTGTGGGTTCTCACTGAAACAGACTGAGATTCGTCTGCAGCGGTTGGGAAAAGCTCTCGATGAGATTGATGCGATCCTGGTTACGCATGAGCATGGTGATCATCTTGGTGGTGTCAGGCGGTTAGCCAAAAAAACAGGATGTCCGGTATGGATGACGTCTGGTACTGCAGCGGAGGCTGAGCGTAGACATGGTCTGTTTGATTCAGTCAGAGTTATTGGTGGGTTTGAAAGGTTCTCTATTGGTGCCATAGAGGTTTCCCCATTCCATGTGTCACATGATGCAGAGGAGCCGATCCAGTTTACCTTCTCTAATGGGAAGCAAAGGGTTGGTCTGTTGACTGATACAGGGGAGGTCTCTTCTCACATAGAAAGACAGCTTGATGGATGTGATGCGCTGTTGCTTGAGTGCAATTATGATCCTGATATGTTGGCTATAGGCCCATATCCATATTCATTAAAGAAAAGGGTTATGGGGAGGCTTGGACACTTGAGTAATCAGCAGGCGGCAATGTTGCTGCATGAGATAGATACATCTTCACTGCAGCATCTTGTTGTAATGCACTTGAGCGAGCAGAATAATTGTGAAGAGAAGGCGGTTTCCGCAGTTAGTGGTGCCTTGGGTTGTGAAAAAAAATGGATCTCAATTGCTAGCCAAAAGGATGGGCTGGGTTGGAGAGAGATAGTTTGATTAATGATAAAAGGGTAATTGCATGTTAGTCATAAAGGGTGGTCCGGCACTTTCTCGGTTCAGACTGGGAAAGATGGAAGAACTATTCTCCAGAGAGCTGCCGGCGGTAAAAGGAATTACAACCCGGTGGCTCCATTTTGTTGATCTGTACTCAACGTTGACTGAAGAGCAGCAGACTGTTCTGGAGAAGTTGCTGGAGTATGGGCCATCACATGATGAGACCTCATTGAGAGGTAGAAGGCTTATTGTTGTGCCCCGTCTGGGAACCATATCTCCATGGGCCAGTAAGGCTACCGACATTGCCAACAACTGTGGCCTGAATGATGTGCACAGGATTGAGCGTGGAGTTGAATGGGGGGTGGAGATTGAGGGTAGTCTGGATTTGGATAATGAGGCCAAGCTGTTTTCCCTGATACATGACAGGATGACTGAAACAGTGCTGGATGATGAGTCTGATGCAGAGGCTCTCTTTACCACTGCCGAGCCAGCACCGGTAATGAGTGTTGATATTCTTGGTGGGGGGAAAGTTGCTCTGGAAGAGGCCAATAACTCTCTGGGGCTCGCCTTGGCAGATGATGAGATTGATTATCTGGTGGAAAACTTCGAGGCGATGGGGCGCAATCCAAATGATGTTGAGTTGATGATGTTTGCCCAGGCAAACTCGGAACACTGTCGCCACAAGATTTTTAATGCAGACTGGATTATTGATGGCGAACAGCGTGATGAAACTCTGTTTGGCATGATTCGTGATACCCACAGGAATAACCCGGAAGGCGTGCTCTCTGCATATAAGGATAATGCCGCGGTTATCGAAGGATTTGGTGGTGGTAGATTTTTCCCGCAGGGAGATCGGTCTCGTTATGGCACAACAGAGGAGCAGATCGATATTGTTTATAAGGCTGAGACTCATAACCATCCAACTGCAATATCCCCATTTCCAGGGGCTGCAACAGGTGCAGGTGGTGAGATCAGGGATGGTGGTGCCACAGGGCGTGGCTCTAAACCAAAGGCAGGCCTCTCTGGATACTCTGTCTCAAACCTGAGGATTCCTGGTGCCGAGCAGCCTTGGGAGAAGGATTACGGTAAGCCATCAAGAATTGTATCTGCGCTGGATATCATGTTGGAAGCTCCAATTGGGGCGGCCGCATTCAACAATGAATTTGGGCGTCCAGCCATTCATGGTTATTTTAGAACCTTTGAAGAGAAGGTGGCGGGAGCGGAAGGTGATGAGGTGCGTGGTTATCACAAACCGATAATGTTGGCTGGTGGCATGGGCAACATCAGGCGTAAGGATGTAGAGAAAAATGAAATTCCACCTGGTACACAGATAGTAGTTCTGGGTGGCCCGGCAATGTTGATCGGTCTGGGCGGTGGAGCTGCCTCATCCATGACTAGTGGCAGTAGTTCAGAGAGCCTGGACTTTGCCTCTGTGCAACGAGGCAATCCTGAGATGGAGCGTCGATGTCAGGAGGTGATTGATCGCTGTTGGCAGATGAATGAAAATCCTATTGTCTCCATTCATGATGTGGGGGCAGGCGGACTATCAAATGCAGTGCCGGAGATTGTTAACGATTGTGGGCGCGGAGGCCGTTTTGAGTTGCGAATGGTGCTTAATGATGAGCCTGGAATGTCTCCTCTGGAGATCTGGTGTAATGAGGCGCAAGAGCGCTATATTCTTGCCATAGATACATCACGTATGGAGCAGTTTCGTGCGCTCTGTGAGCGTGAGAGATGCCCGTATGCAGTAATTGGTGAGGCCACCAGAGAGCAGAAACTTGTTATGGGGGATGGCCACTTTGATAACACGCCGATAGATCTGCCTATGGACGTGTTATTTGGCAAACCTCCGAAGATGTTGCGTGAGGTTCACCACAAGCCATTCCATAAGCTGGAATTTGAGACTGACAAGATTGATTTGCATGAGGCGATCTACAGGGTGTTGCGTCTGCCAACGGTGGCCAACAAGTCATTCCTTGTTACTATCGGTGATCGTACTGTTACCGGATTGGTTGCAAGAGATCAGATGGTGGGTCCATGGCAGGTGCCTGTGGCTGATGTTGCTGTAACTGCAACCAGTTACAACAGTTACACGGGTGAGACTACGGCGCTTGGTGAATCTGCTCCAACAGCACTCATCCATCCGGCTGCTTCAGGTCGTATGGCTGTTGGCGAGGCACTGACAAATATTGCTGCAAGCAGAATAGGTTCAATAGATCAGATTAGATTGTCTGCAAACTGGATGGCCCCAGCAGGTCATCCGGGTGAAGATGCGGCACTGTTCGATACGGTGAAGGCTGTATCTGAACTATGTCAGCAACTTGATATCTCGGTTCCAGTTGGCAAGGACTCCATGTCGATGAAGAGTGTCTGGGAAGAGGATGGCGAGAAGCGCTCTGTTACTGCACCAATCTCACTGATCGCCTGTGCTTTTGCTCCGTGTGCGGACATTAGAAAGACGTTAACCCCGCAATTAATCACTGATGCAGGAGACAGTGATCTCTTGTTGATTGATCTTGGAAAGGGAAAGAGTCGTCTTGGAGGGTCTGCATTAGCCCAGGTATACAAGCAAGTGGGGCACCATGCGCCAGATCTGAATGATCCTGGTGCCATGCGTCATTTCTTTGGACTGATCCAGGAAATGAATGAGGACGGACAGATCCTCGCCTATCATGATCGTTCAGATGGCGGTCTCTTTACTACACTGTGTGAGATGGCATTTGCTGGCCATACAGGGTTATCACTGTTGATCGATGATCTTGATGGTGATCCCTCTGCAGCACTCTTTAATGAAGAGCTGGGAGCAGTAATACAGATCAGACACTCTGATCTGGAGGTTGTACAACAGAAACTGCGTGATTATGGTCTATTCAGCCATACCCATGTGCTTGGCACACTGTCTGATAATGACAGAATTACTGTACGCAATCAGGGAGATATTATTGTTGATGAGAGTCGTGTTGACCTGCAGCGTGCATGGTCAGAGACTAGTTGGCAGATTCAGCGACTGCGTGACAACTCGGATTGTGCAGACCAGGAGTATGATCGTCTGCTGGATGTGAAGGATCCGGGAATGTCGGCTGTTGTCTCGTTTGAGATCGATGCTGATATTGCAGCACCATATATCAAGCGTGGGGTTAGACCGTCGATGGCAATTCTGCGTGAGCAGGGTGTAAATGGTCAGGTGGAGATGGCTGCTGCCTTTGATCGGGCCGGTTTTGATTGTCAGGATGTCCATATGAGTGATCTGCTTGAAGGGCGGGTTGATCTTAATGATTTCCGTGGGGTAGTGGCCTGTGGTGGGTTCTCTTATGGAGATGTTCTCGGTGCTGGCGAGGGGTGGGCAAAGTCCATACTATTCAATGGTCGTGTACGGGATTCATTTGCAAAATTCTTTGAGCGCAAGGATACCTTTGGGCTTGGTGTATGTAATGGCTGTCAGATGATGTCGGTGCTACACGAACTGATACCTGGTGCTGACCATTGGCCACGTTTTGTGAGGAATCTCTCCGAACAATTTGAAGGCCGATTGTCGCTGGTTGAGGTGGTGGAATCTCCATCGATCTTTTTGCAGGGGATGGCCGGAGCCAGAATTCCAATTGCTGTGGCCCATGGTGAAGGCAGGGTGGAATTCTCTGGTGACCATGGCAGTAAGGCGCAACTTGCAATGCGTTACATAGACCATACAGGCAACCCGACAGAAAATTACCCGCTTAATCCTAATGGTTCTGTCAATGGAGAGACCGGTTATACAACTGATGATGGACGTTTTACCATCATGATGCCTCATCCAGAACGAGTTTTCCGAGGCGTCCAATATTCGTGGCGCCCTGATGGATGGAATGAGGATGCACCATGGATGCGCATGTTCCGTAATGCCAGGGTTTGGGTAGATTGATTTTGTCTTCTCTTGTCAGAACTGTTCCATATTTCCAGAGTGAGAGATAAAATGCCCACTCTGGCCTCAATAATTGCGAACATAATCGCCATCTCGTACAGGCGGACCGTCCGCGGGACTGGATGGCCGCAGTTGAGAGACCATGGCGCGTGCCGTATAGGCGAGACTGAGGTTGCTTTCACAAGGATCAATATCTGGAGTACAGAAAAAGATGACAGCTCATAATACAGATGATCTTCGTATCAGGGGAATGCAGGAAGTTGCAGCCCCCGAGGATGTTCATCGTCAGCACCAGATTACCGAGAAGGCGTCGCAAACAGTCTGGGAGACAAGAAATGCAATTCATCAGATTCTTGATGGAACCGATGACAGACTAGTGGTTGTGGTTGGTCCTTGTTCTATTCATGATGTTGAGGCGGCCAAAGAGTATGCTGATAGATTACGTGTAGTAAGTGATGATCTCGCTAAAGAGTTGGTTATAGTGATGCGTGTCTACTTTGAAAAACCGCGCACACGGGTTGGCTGGAAGGGGCTTATCAATGACCCTGACCTGGATCAAAGCTTCAATATCAACAAGGGTGTCTGTATGGCGCGTGAGGTGTTGCTGGAGATCAATAACAGAGGCGTGCCTGCAGCAACAGAATTCCTTGATCTGATTACCCCGCAATATATTGCAGACCTCATAAGCTGGGGAGCCATTGGGGCTCGTACAACAGAGAGCCAGGTTCACCGTGAGCTGGCGTCAGGATTGTCATGTCCGGTTGGTTTCAAGAATGGAACAGATGGAAAGCTGCAGATCGCAATTGACGGGATCTGGGCAGCTTCGCAACCACACCATTTTCTCTCGGTTACCAAGCAGGGGCACTCCGCAATCTTTTCAACCAATGGTAATGAGGATTGTCATGTAATACTGCGTGGTGGTGATGGGCGCCCAAATTATGATGCAGAGAGTGTGAGGAATGCGGCAGCAGATCTAGGAGAGGCAGAACAGAATACGCGACTGATGATTGATCTTAGTCATGCCAATAGTCGCAAGGATTACAAGAGACAGATTGATGTTGGTAGCGATGTTGCGCATCAGATTAGCCATGGTGACCATAATATTATGGGGGTAATGGTTGAGAGTCACCTGGTTGAGGGGCGACAGGATATTCGTGAGGGTGAAGAGCTGGTATATGGCCAGAGTGTAACTGATGCCTGTATTGGCTGGGATGCCACTGTCGGACTGCTTGAGGGCTTTGCGGAGGCAGTACGGCAACGACGCCAATCGTCGTGAAATCCATTCTGATTCTGTTGGTACGTGGTTACCAGATCGTTCTAAGCCCATGGGTGGGGCAGAGCTGTCGTTTTACCCCGACCTGCTCAAGCTATGCAATTGATGCCCTGAAAGAGTATGGCGCACTACGTGGTAGCTGGATGGCAATTCGCAGAATCGGGCGTTGTCACCCGTGGCATGAAGGGGGGCATGACCCGGTACCCCCAAAAGATGGACACTAAACAGATAAATTCTACCTGGCTCTGGAGATAAACTTTCCTGTTACGGTATGTACTTTTATCTCTTCTCCGCTCCCAAGGTACTCTGGTACCTGAATCTCTATACCAGTAGATAAAATTGCCGGTTTGGTTCTGCCGGTAGCAGATGCTCCCTTGATTCCAGGAGCGGTTTCGATAATAGTCAGAGTTACAGTTTGAGGTAGCTCAATACCCAAGACATTGTCATCAGAGAGAAGAACTGTGATCCCGTCCATCCCTTCAACCAGATACCCAGACTGTTCTGACAGCTCATCTCCATTGACCTCATATTGGGTGTAGTCATCCATATCCATAAAAACAAAATTATCACCATCACTGTATGAATATTGGGCCTGTCGTTTCAGGCAATCGGCATCTTTTAACAGATCATCTCCCTTGAATGATTCATCCAGTTTCTGGCCACTCTGCAGATTGGTAAAACGAATTTTGTAGAGGGTAGAGGCTCCCCTGGAAGAGGGGCTTTTTGACTCGACAGTTTTTACCGCATGTGGCGTACCGTTGATCTCTACTATCATTCCACGTTTTAGTTCTGATGCTTTTGGCATAACTATTTCCTGTTGTAACTGTATGGGTGATTCCTGCCGCGGACACGCCTAAGTAGCAGGAATCACTTGAGACTTATTCAAATTATTTTGATATTGGACGATACTTAATCCTGTGCGGCTGATCTGCCTTGGCACCAAGTCGTCTCTTTCTATCCTGTTCGTAATCGGCATAGTTTCCCTCAAACCAGACCGCCTTGCTGTCACCCTCAAAGGCGAGCATGTGGGTGGCGATACGGTCAAGGAACCAGCGATCATGCGAGATCACTACTGCGCAGCCAGGGAATGCCAGTAGGGCCTCCTCCAGTGCGCGCAGGGTCTCAACATCAAGATCATTTGTTGGCTCATCAAGCAGCAGCACATTGCCGCCACTCTGTAATAATTTTGCCAGATGGACACGGTTGCGCTCACCACCGGAGAGGTCACCAACACGCTTCTGTTGATCACCACCACGGAAATTGAAGCGAGAAACGTAGGCACGAGAGTTGGTTTCATAGCCACCAATCCGCAAAATCTCCTGCCCGCCAGAGATTGATTCCCATACCGTCTGTTTGGGGTCAAGTGTGTCACGACTCTGGTCAACATGGGAGAGCTTCACCGTCTCACCAATTTTGATCTCTCCAGAATCTGCTTTCTCATCTCCGGTCAACATTCTGAAGAGAGTGGTTTTACCGGCACCATTGGGGCCGATAATTCCGACAATACCGCCAGGGGGAAGGTTGAAGTTAAGATCATCAACCAGCAGGCGATCTCCAAATCCCTTGCGGATACCTGCTCCCTCAATTACAAGGTCTCCGAGTCTGGGGCCAGGTGGGATATATATCTCATGGGTCTCGTTTCGTGCCTGTGCATCATGGGAAGAGAGCTCATCAAAGCGGGCTATGCGAGCCTTGCTCTTGGCATGGCGCCCTTTTTGGTTTGAGCGAATCCACTCCAGCTCCTCCTTCATGGTTTTTTGACGAGCACTCTCATGCTTCTCTTCCATCTGCAGGCGATTCTGTTTCTGCTCCAGCCATGAGGAGTAATTTCCCTCCCATGGAATACCGCGCCCACGGTCCAGTTCCAGAATCCAGCCAGCCACATTATCGAGAAAATAGCGGTCATGGGTGATGGCAACCACAGTTCCAGGGAAGTCGTGAAGGAATCGTTCCAGCCAGGCGATAGACTCTGCATCGAGGTGGTTGGTGGGCTCATCAAGTAGCAGCATATCAGGATTGGATAGTAGCAGGCGACAGAGAGCGACCCGGCGTCGCTCACCACCAGAGAGCTTGGTTACATCTGCATCCCAAGGCGGTAGCCTCAGAGCATCTGCTGCTATCTCCAGCTTCCGATCTAGTTCCCAGGCGCCTGCAGAGTCGATCTTGTCCTGAAGTTCAGCCTGTTCTGCCAGCAAGGCATCAAAGTCGGCATCAGGATCAGCAAAACCGGCACTAACCTCATTGAAGCGATTAAGAAGTGCCTTGGTCTCAGAGACACCTTCTTCAACATTTCCACGCACATCTTTTTCAGGGTCTAGTTGCGGTTCTTGGGGAAGGTATCCAATGTTTATTCCTGCTTGTGGACGAGCCTCTCCCTCAATCTCACTATCGAGCCCAGCCATAATTTTAAGGAGAGTTGATTTGCCTGAGCCATTTAGTCCAAGCACACCAATTTTTGCGCCCGGGAAAAAAGAGAGAGATATCTCTTTTAGGATTTCTCGACCGCCCGGCACAATTTTGCCGACGCGATTCATGGTGTAGATAAATTGAGCCATTAATACTCCAACCTATTGTTGTGGGGCTAATAAAGGCGGGGAGTATAACGAATGTGAAAGAGGAAAGTATAAGTGCACGTCCATGTGCAACAGTCATCCATGAAATCAGAACAGGAGGGACAATCCAACAGGTTGCAAGTATATTATTTAATTCTAAAATAGTCAACGATTATTTAATCTTTGATGGCTCTTGAAGAGAGCTTTTGGCAGAAAGATCACCTGCTTCATGTGGTAAAATCGAAGGTTGTATTAACTCTATATGTATTAAAAGGATTGGTAGATGTTTTCAAAGGATATGGCGATTGCAGGGTTTGATGATGAGTTATGGGGTGCGATGCAGAATGAGGAGCGTCGACAGGAGGAGCATATCGAGTTAATTGCATCAGAGAACTATGCAAGCCCTCGGGTTATGGAGGCGCAGGGGTCTCAGCTTACTAATAAATACGCAGAGGGGTATCCAGGAAAACGCTATTACGGTGGTTGTGAGTATGTGGATATTGCAGAACAGCTGGCAATTGATCGTGCCAAGGAGCTTTTTGGTGCTGATTATGCCAATGTGCAGCCTCACTCAGGTTCACAGGCAAATGCTGCTGTCTATCAGGCGCTCTGTCTTCCGGGCGATACCATTCTTGGTATGAGTCTTGATGCTGGAGGGCATCTCACTCATGGCGCAAAACCAAATTTCTCGGGCAAAATATACAATGCGGTGCAGTATGGTCTTAACAACGATACAGGGCTGTTGGACTATGAGGAGATGGAGTCTCTGGCCCGTGAACATAAACCAAAAATGATTGTGGCTGGTTTCTCTGCCTACTCCAGGGAGGTTGACTGGGAGCGATTCCGTAATATTGCAGATGAGGTTGGTGCCTATCTGTTTGTTGATATGGCACATGTCGCTGGATTAATTGCTGTGGACGAATACCCTAGTCCCGTGCAGATTGCTGATGTCACCACAACAACAACCCATAAAACACTGCGCGGACCTCGTGGTGGAATTATTCTGGCCAAATCAAATCCCGAGATTGAGAAAAAGCTGAATTCACTGGTTTTTCCTGGTACTCAGGGTGGCCCGCTGATGCACGTTATTGCTGCCAAGGCTGTCGCCTTCAAGGAGGCGCTGGATCCAGAATTCAAGAGCTATCAGCATCAGGTCAAGTTGAATGCGCAGGCAATGGCACAGGTATTTCTTGATCGTGGCTATGATGTGGTATCTGGTGGCACTGATAACCATCTGTTCCTGGTTGATCTGATCAGCAAGGGGATTACTGGAAAAGCAGCTGATGCAGCACTTGGTAACTCCAATATTACCGTTAACAAGAATGCGGTCCCTAATGATCCGCAGTCCCCATTTGTAACCAGTGGTATCCGTGTAGGAACCCCTGCGATCACCACTCGCGGGTTTGGTGAGGGTGAGGCAACGGAGCTTGCCGGCTGGATGTGTGATGTTATGGATGATGTAGAGAATCAGGAAACCATTGCCAGCGTGAAGCAGAAGGTGTTGGATCTTTGTGCGCGATTCCCCGTATACAGATAGGGTTATTGTAATGTTCATCAGGAGAGAGTAGAGGATGCGGTGTCCATTTTGTGGGGCTGAAGATACCCGTGTGGTTGACTCTCGTCTGGTAGGAGAGGGTGATCAGGTACGCAGGCGGCGCGAATGTCAGGCTTGTAGTGAGCGCTTTACAACCTTCGAGGTTGTGGATCTGGCAACCCCAAGAATCATCAAGAATGATGGCAATCGTCAACCATTTGATGAAGAGAGATTACGTAGAGGCTTTTTGCGCGCGCTGGAGAAACGCCCAGTTGAGACAGAGAGCATAGATGCAGCCATTGAACGAATCCGACATCGACTGATTACCAGAGGGGAGCGAGAGGTGCAATCTCGCGAACTGGGGGAGTGGGTAATGGATGAGTTGCGTAATCTTGATGAGGTTGGATATATACGTTTTGCCTCTGTGTATCGAAGTTTTCAGGATGTGAATGCGTTCCGTGAGATGGTTGAGCGAATGGAGCATGAGACTCAGTTGGGAAAAAATGATCTACAGCTACAGCTTTTGGCAGATGAAAATATAGATCAGCCTTGGCGAAATGGAAAAAAGAGGTGATTTGCAGCAGATGAGTAGTGGCTCAGTTTTTAGTCCGGAAGATCACCGCTGGATGGCACGGGCTCATAAGTTGGCGGCGAAGGGGCTCTATACGACAGACCCTAATCCGCGCGTTGGCTGCCTTCTGGTGAAGAGTGGCGAGATTGTTGGTGAAGGGTTTCATCAGTATGCCGGTGGCCCACATGCCGAAATTAATGCGTTGAATCAGGCTGGTGAAGCTGCCAATGGGGCAACCGCTTATGTCACCCTGGAGCCATGCAGCCATTTTGGCAAAACTCCTCCCTGTAGTGATGCCTTGATTGAGGCAGGGGTATCACGAGTGGTTGTGGCGCTGGAGGATTCAAATCCAGAGGTCTCAGGGGGTGGGATCAGAAGAATGCAGGATGCCGGCATTGCGGTCCAAAGTGGCCTCTCCCCGCAAGAGACAGAGATGTTAAATCCCGGTTTCTTGTCACGGATGCGCAGTAAGCGACCATTCATAAGATTGAAAATGGCAATGAGTGTGGATGGACGTACCGCCATGTCCTCAGGTGAGAGCAGGTGGATTACAGGCGCAGATGCACGCATGGATGTACAAAGGTTGCGTGCACGCAGTTCTGCCATTATGACGGGGGTTGGAACAATCCTGGCTGACGACCCATCCCTGAATGTGCGAGAGATCAGCGGTGATTTCAAGATACCGGTTCGGATAGTTCTTGACCCTGATGCAAAAACCCCAGCATCTGCAAAATTGTTCTCTATTGATGGAGAGATCATTATGGCTGTGGCCACAGATGCATCCATACCATCAGAGTGGTCTGAGAGGAAAAATGTGAAAGTGATTCGCCTGGATCGCTCCAGTCGAGGGTTGGATCTTCAACAGCTAATGGGGTATTTGGCGCAGCTCGAGATGAATGAGATTCATGTGGAGACCGGAGCAACTCTTGCAGGGGAGCTTGTAAGGCATCAGTTGGTTGATGAAATTGTTCTCTACATGGCACCAGTTTTGATGGGAAGTGATGCGCGTCCTCTGCTTGATATCCAGTTAAAGGAGATGGATGAAAAAATTTCGTTGAAAATTAAGGAGATCAGAATGGTTGGTGGCGATCTCAGAATGACGTTAACAGCTCACTAATGTATCCTTAGCCGTCATGTTTACAGGAATTATAGAGTCCATAGGGCGTATTTCACGCATTGAACCCAAGGGTAGCGATGCCAGAATATTTGTTGAGACCGGGAAACTTGATCTTGGTGATGTGCAACTTGGAGACAGTATTGCTGTTAATGGCGTCTGTCTGACTGCTGTAGAGCTTCCGGGAAATGGTTTTATTGCAGATGTCTCTGGTGAGACTCTGTCACGTACCGCATTTTCACAGCTAAAGGCTGGATCAGATGTGAATCTTGAGAAGGCACTAACACCAACTACCAGACTTGGTGGACACATGGTTAGTGGCCATGTGGATGGCATTGGTGAGGTGATAAGCCGTTCTGATGATGGACGTTCGGTCTGTTTCCGTATCAAGGCACCAGATGAGCTTGCGCGTTACATAGCAGAGAAAGGATCGGTTACAGTTAACGGAATCAGTCTCACCGTGAATAGTGTTGATGGGGCAGTGTTTGATCTAAATATTGTTCCGCATACTCTGCAAGAGACTACAATGGACAGTTTTCAGGTAGGGGTCATGGTTAATCTTGAGGTTGACTTGATTGCCCGTTATCTGGAGAGGATGCTGTTGGGGGATCGTGCAGCTAAGTCAGGAGTGAAGGGGATCAGTATGGAACTCCTTGCTGAAAATGGATTTTTAGGGAAATAACAGGTAGAAAAAAATAATGGAACTGAACAGTTCAGAAGAGATTATTGAAGATATTCGTCAAGGCAAGATGGTTGTACTGATGGATGATGAGGATCGTGAGAATGAGGGCGATCTGATTATGGCATCTGCCAAGGCTACAGCTGATGACATTAACTTTATGGCCCGTTATGGCCGTGGATTGATCTGTCTCACCCTTACCCGTGACCGTTGTGAGCAGCTAAATCTTCCGCTTATGGTGACAGGTACAAACAGTGATCTGCACGGTACTAACTTTACCGTCTCTATTGAAGCATCCAGTGGTGTGACCACGGGCATTTCGGCTGCTGACCGTGCAGTTACAGTGCAGGCAGCAACAGCAGCTGATGCAACAGCAGACAATATCGTCATGCCGGGCCATGTGTTTCCATTAATGGCGCAGCTAGGCGGGGTATTGACCCGTGCGGGACATACAGAGGCGGGGTGTGATCTGGCCAGATTGGCGGAGCTTGAGCCATCATCTGTTATTGTTGAGATCCTGAATGATGACGGCACAATGGCTCGTCGTCCTGATCTTGAGTTGTTTGCCCAGGAGCATGGACTGAAGCTGGGAACTGTTGCTGACCTGATTGAGTACAGGATCCGCAACGAGAAAACAGTAGAGGCAGAGGCTGAGAGTGATCTTGATACCAAGTATGGTTCATTCCATATCAAAGCCTATCGTGAATCCATTGATAGAGAGGTTCATCTGGCTCTGGTAAAGGGTAGCATTGATCCGGAAACCCCGGTGCTGGTCCGTGTTCATATGCTTGATACACTTTGTGATCTGTTCTCTGTTGATGGAGAGGGGTGCGGACATACCCTTGAGCGAGATATGGAGAGAATTGCCAAGGAAGAGAATGGTGTACTGCTTCTACTCCGTAAGGAAGAGGACGGACGAGATCTGATTGAGCGGATCAGGAACCACCAGCAAGGCGGTAACTCAGACAACACAAAATCGACGGGAGAACTGCGTGATTTTGGTGTTGGAGCACAGATTCTGCTCGATCTTGGAGTGAGAAAAATGCGCGTTTTGGGTACCCCCAGAAAATTACATGCTCTGTCAGGGTTTGGACTTGAGTTGGTTGAGACGGTATCCTACTGATAATTATCTAAGAGAGGAAAAAATATGGACAGCAATATAAAGGTAACTGAGGCAAATCTGAATGTGGATGGAGGGCGTTTCGGTATTGTGGTTGCCCGTTTCAACAGCTTTGTAGTTGAGAGTCTGCTGGAAGGTGCTATTGACACCCTGGTTCGTAATGGAGCCAATGCTGAGGATATCCATGTGGTAAGAGTTCCCGGTGCCTTTGAGATGCCTATCGCGGCACAGAGGATGGCAAAAGAGGGATATGATGCAATTATTGCGATAGGAGCAGTAATTCGTGGTGGAACCCCGCATTTCGATTTTGTTGCTGGAGAGGCTACCAAAGGGTTGGCAACAGTCTCACTGGAGAGTAGCACCCCAATCACCTTTGGTCTATTGACAGTAGATACAATTGAACAGGCCATTGAACGTTCAGGAACCAAGGCGGGCAACAAGGGTGCTGAGGCGGCAATCTCTGCCATTGAGATGGTTAACCTGCTAAAAAAGCTTTAGGTTTATAACCGGCACAATGAGCAAGGAGCGCTCCAGATCGAGACGTGCTGCGGTACAGGCGTTATATCAGTGGTCTATTTCGGCACAGCCTGTAATTGAGATCATAACCCAGTTCCATGAAGAAGGAATTCTTGATGAGGCCGACTCCAAGCTGTTTGAGAAAGTCGTTAAGGGGGTAATTGCTGAAGTGACTTCTGTTGATCAGTCGGTGTCTCCTTATCTGAGCAGGAAAATTGAACAGGTGGATCCTGTTGAAAAGGCGCTGCTTAGACTGGGAACATATGAGCTGATATATATGCCTGAGGTCCCATATAGAGTTGTTCTGAACGAGTATATCAACCTCTCAAAGACATTTGGTTCGGCCAAGAGCCACAAATTTATCAATGCCGCTCTTGACAGAGTAGCGCACGAATCCCGCAAAGTAGAAGTTGCGGCACATGAAAAAAAGTAGTCAGGGTGATGGTGAGTTCTCCCTGATCGAGAGATACTTCTATAGAACAGACACATACCACCCAGAGACAATTCTTGGTATTGGTGATGATGCCTCTCTGCTTCAGATTCCGTCAGGTAAACAACTCGTTGTCTCAATCGATACCATGGTTGAGGGCGTACACTTTATGGGAGGGGTGTCGCCGGAATCATTGGGCCATAAACTAATGGCAGTAAACCTCAGCGATCTGGCAGCAATGGGAGCAGCCCCGGTATGGGCAACACTTGCGCTCACTATTCCAGAGAATAATCCAGAGTGGATGGGCAGGTTCTCTCAAGGAATGTTTGCGCTGGCTAACCATTACCAGATTGACCTGGTTGGTGGTGATACAACCAGAGGGCCTCTTACTCTAACCATGCAGATTCATGGTCTGGTGCCGGAAGGTGAGGCAGTCCGCAGAGATGGGGCAAAAGCAGGAGACCTGATCTGTGTAACAAATTCCCTGGGGGCTGCAGCTCTCGCACTAAAACTTATTCAGCAGGGGGAGAATGCGAAAGAGATCATAAATTATCTGGAGCTCCCAACTCCGCGTGTTGAGGCAGGAGTAATCTTGCGTGAATATGCAACATCAATGATAGATATTTCTGACGGCCTGCTAGCTGATGTTGGCCATATCCTTGATCAGAGTGGTGTTGGAGCAATAATTGATCTGGATGCAATTCCTCTGCATCCATCACTATCGAGACTTTCCACGACTGCAGAACAACTAGAGTTGGCGATGACTGCAGGTGACGACTATGAGCTCTGTTTTACAATTCCAAAACAGAAGTTGGGTGACGTTAATAATAGCTTGTCAGATATTGATATCGCAGTATCTGTAATTGGAGAGATTAAGCAAGATGTTGGTCTGCAGTGGAGGGGGACATCAGAATGGATTCCCGACAAGAGTGGGTTTCAACATTTTTAACCCTGGAACCTATAAAAAACCGGCATCCTGAGCAATCAAGACACCGGTCACCACCTCCTCACAATTAGGGAACATCTGATTGGGTCACGAAGTGACTTAATCAGAGCCTCCTTAGTGAAAGAGATGGTAGTGGATATAACACAAGACAACAATTAAGGAAAACTTAGGCGGTGAGACCAAAGTTATCCAGGTCTTCCGTCTGTTCTTGGTTGTATGAGCATGGCCGCATAGTTCCACAGAAACATGGTGAATGAGGCAACCCAGAACAGTTGTGAAATAAGAACCATGGTTACGAACTGTTCTGGAAGAATAATGGGAAGCAGTACACGAACCACAGCACCAACAAGCAGCAACCCAAAGATGATGTTAAGGCTTTTTGGTGGATTGAAGATGCTTCTCCCTGTATGGCCAAGGATAACGCGCGCCATCATGCCCATTGTAATGATGCCAATAGCGCCGTAGGTGAATGCATGTAGCGCAATAAGTGGTGATATTACCCCAAAGGCAGATAGTGCCTTGAATAGAAACCCAAGGATAATCCAGCCGTAGCCAACCATCAGCACCCAAAGAAGGGGTTTGTTCCATATAAGGTTTGTATACCAGTTAACAAATCGCAAACCATGTACAACTACAAGTGCTGCCGCCAACAGTCCGCTTACCCATAACTGGGGCAGAAAGATGTCACTGAGGGCAAACAGCAGAAACAGTGCGAGGCTGGAGATATCCAGAAATTTAGAGTTTTTGAGTGTTAACTCTACCCCTACACCTTTCTCTATAAAGAATGGAAAGACTCGGCGCCCAAGGGTTAGTAGCAGGGCAATAATAAGGTAGATGCCACCATATAGGCCAATACGTTCACCCCCGTCTATCACCTTGAATACACCAAGGTAGAAGATAAGGTTTGAGATAAAAATTGTGAGAAATTTGGAGGTAAAGATACGAACCTGATCCCACTGCCGTGCCTTGTAGAGAGGATGGGTGATAGCGATAGTGAGGGCCAACAAAAACAGAAGGTCGAGTGTTGCAGGGATGATTAGGGGAATACTGTCTATCCATGGCAGTATTCTGGCAAGCAACCACAAGCTAAAGAGAAGTGCCAGAGGGGTAAAACGTATTGTCTGCACCCCCGTCCAGTTCATGGATGCCGTTAGCAGGAACCCACCTGCAACGGCAACCCCATAGCCAAATACCATTTCATGACCATGCCACAAAAAGTGGTTGCCAAACTGCAGGATAGCACCCGGGTGCCACTGAAAACTATAGGACAGCGTCCATAGAACTATGGCAACTATGCTATACAGTGATGCCGCCAGGAAAAATGGACGGAATCCAAGCTGAAAGAGTGCAAAAGAGTGGACTGGCTCCGACTTATTCTCAATATTTAGTAACATATATCTGTTCCAGTTATCGCAGCCTCTTTTTGACGGCTAATAGATGGTACTTTTTACATGTTTTTTGCCAGCTTGTAATTGATCTATGGCAATGGTGAGATTAGGTGCTGTCTCTATTACTTTACTTTCTCAATCATCGCATAGGCAGAGTGGTTATGGATGGATTCGAAATTTTCAGCCTCCAGTACATAGGAGATGATTCTGTCGTCACTATTGAGCCTGTTTGCAACATCACGCACCAGATCCTCAACAAACTTTGGATTATCATAGGCACGTTCGGTCACGTATTTCTCATCAGGACGCTTGAGCAGACCAAATAGCTCACATGAGGCCTCCTGTTCCACAATATCAATCATGTCCTCAATCCAGAGGAACCCTGAAGGCCTTGCATTTACCGTAATGTGAGAACGCTGATTGTGTGCACCATATTCAGATATCTCCTTGGAGCAAGGACAGAGGCTGGTAGCTGGCACCAGAACCTTGACGTTCATGGAGGGCCGTCCATCTGTAATCTCACCAATAAATGTTACCTCATAGTCAATCAGGCTCTCTATTCCGCTAACGGGAGCCTTTTTGTTGACAAAGAAAGGGAATGACATCTCTATGTGGCCAGATTCAGCCTCCAGGGTCGTCACCATCTCTCCCAGCATGGCCTTGAATGTATCTACGGTGATCTCAAAATCATGCTGATTAAGGATACGCACAAAACGGGACATGTGAGTCCCTTTGAAATGTTGAGGAAGGCTGACATACATGTTGAAGGTTGCAACTGTGTGCTGCTCTTTTCCGGTGCGATCCTTGATGACAACAGGGTGACGGATATCCTTGATTCCAACCTTGTCGATTGGTATCTGACGGGTATCCTCACTACCCTGTACATCTACCATTTTGTCATTGCTCATAAAGGTTTCTCTCTATTATCTTTTGCTATAGCGTGCTGATGACCGTTCGGTTTCCCAGACTGTAACAGACTCAACCTCTACCTGTTGATGGTTGATTGAGTTTGAGATCTCAGTAAAAAATGTATGGGCTATATTTTCAGCAGTTGGGTTGATTTTGTCGAATGGTGGCACATCATTTAAGTATTGATGGTCAAGACGGTCAGTGGCCTCTTTGGTGGCCTGTTTTATTTTTTTGAAATCAATAACCATACCCAGCTCATCCAGTTCTGCAGATGTTACCTCAACCTCTACTTTCCAGTTGTGTCCGTGTAGATGCTGGCAGTCTCCAGGGTATCCACGAAGGCTGTGGGCAGCTGAAAAATCACTGATAACTTGTAGTGTAAATCGTCCAGACATAAGAGCTATATGGATGGGTCAGGGTGGTTATTCGAAGAACTTTGTTGCTGAAACCTACTAATCGAGTCAAGTATACCATGGCCAGAGAGGCCATATTGCTCTATAAGGGCTGCTCTCTCCCCCTGTTCGACGAAATTATTTGGCAGTCCAAGCATCAACAGTGGAGTAGATATGTTTTGGGAAAGTATGAACTCGCTTACACCACTACCGGCACCTCCTGCAGTCACATTCTCCTCAACAGTGACAAGCATCTCATGCTGTTTACACATCTGGGTAATAAGTGAGTGGTCCAGCGGGGCAACAAAACGCATATCAACGACAGTTGCATCTATCTGTTCAGCTGCATCCATGGTCTGTTCAAGCAGTGTTCCAAACACCAGTATGGCAACTTTTTCCCCCTGTCGGCGAATCTTTCCCTTGCCGATTGTTACAGGGCTATTGCTCTCTGGTTGATCCGGGATTGTTGCACGAGGGTAACGAACCGCTGCTGGCCCATGGTATCGCATACCGGTCGATAGCATTTGTTGGCACTCTTCACCACCTGAAGGGGTCATGATAATAAGGTTTGGAATAGCCCTGAGAAAACTTAGATCAAAGGCGCCAGTATGGGTTGGGCCATCAGCACCAACCAGTCCAGCCCGGTCGATAGCAAACAGAACCGGAAGGTTCTGCAGAGCAACATCATGAATCAGCTGGTCATAGGCACGCTGTAAGAAGGTAGAGTAGATCGCGACAACCGGATGCCGGTTCTCTACAGCCAGCCCTGCAGCCAGGGTAACCGCGTGTTGTTCTGCAATACCAACATCAATAAAGTGGTCGGGATATTTTTCGGCAAAACGTACCATGCCGGAGCCGCACATCATGGCAGGGGTTATGGCAATAAGTTCCGGGTTTTTCTCCACGGCATCACAGAGCCAGTCACCAAAAATAGATGTATATGTGGTGGCCTGTTCAGTTTGCACATCACTTTGCTGAGTGGCAGGTTCAATACGTCCAATTCCATGGTATTTAAGAGGGTCTCGTTCAGCAGGTATGTGACCATGGCCCTTTTGGGTAATTATATGGAGGAATCGTGGGCCCTTGAGTGTATGCAGAGTGCGCAAGGCGCGTACCAGTGCGTTTATATCATGTCCATCGACAGGGCCAACATAGTTGAATCCAAGCTCTTCAAATAGTGTTCCTGGAACCACCATCCCCTTGACGTGCTCCTCTGTTTTTCTTGCCAGATCCCAGGCGCCTGGCAGTTTACTCAGCACTTTGCGACTGGTTTCACGCATATGACTGTAGGCGGAGCTGGTAAGAACTCTACCAAGGTAGCGAGAGAGCCCTCCAACATTTTCAGAGATTGACATGTCATTGTCATTTAGTACCACCAGCAGGTTGGCATTTTCATCGCCCGCATGGTTTAGTGCCTCAAAGGCCATGCCTCCGGTCAGCGCGCCGTCACCAATAACAGCAATAGTCTGTCTCTCTTCACCAGCCTGTTTTGCTGCAATTGCCATCCCCAGAGCAGCACTTACAGATGTGCTGGAGTGTCCGGTTCCAAATGGATCGTAGGGGCTCTCTTCACGTTTGGTAAAGCCGGAGAGACCACCTTTTTGTCGTAGAGTAGACATCTCATGACGTCTGCCGGTAATTATCTTATGAGGATAGCTCTGGTGACCCACATCCCAGACCAGGCGATCTTCAGGTGTGTTGTATATGTAGTGTAGTGCTATCGTGAGCTCAACAACTCCCAGGCTGGATGCAAGGTGGCCACCGGTCTGTTCAACCGAGTGAATCATAAAGCTGCGAATTTCCCTAGCCAGATCAGGAAGTTGCTCCTGATCAAGGTGGCGCAACTTTTCTGGGTCTGTAGTTTTATCCAGAAGCGGTGTTGATGGAGAAGAGGAGAGCATAGCCGGTTAATGGTCTCTCTGGATAATGAAATTGGCAATCTCTCTCAGGCTATCCGCCCGACTATCAAATAGAGATAGTGCATCTATTGCTTGTTGGTGTAGTTTTTGTAGCCTGATTTTCGCACTATCCATACCAAATATAGATACAAAGGTGCTTTTCTCCTGCTCCAGATCCGAGCCCTGTGGTTTGCCGATGATATCGCTTGTGCCTTCTATATCAAGGATGTCATCGCGAACCTGAAAGGCAAGACCGATTGAGTTAGCATAAGTTATAAGGTTGTCGGTAGTGGTCTCGTCAGGCCTCCCTGGAGTTGCCCCCATCAGGATACTTGCACGAATCAATGCACCTGTCTTCATCAGGTGCATAGTGCTTAATTCGTCACTCTCGGTTACTGTCTCCAGATCGATCATCTGTCCCCCGACCATGCCTTCTGAACCGCTGGCAGCCGTGAGCAACTGGATCCATTTGAGGCGAATATCACTGGATAGAGGGGAGTCTGCAAGAGCCTGGAAGGCCATGGTCTGTAGAGCATCTCCGACCAAAATTGCAGTAGCCTCATCGAAGGCACGATGGCAGGTAGGCTCTCCTCTGCGCAGGTCATCATCATCCATTGCGGGGAGATCATCGTGAACCAGAGAATAGGTGTGGATGAGTTCAACTGCTACTGCCGCTTTATCAAGTTTTTCAGTAGAGATATCAAACAGTTTACCGGCAGCATAGACAAGAATTGGACGAATCCGTTTACCACCACTGAAAACAGTGTAGTGAATCGCCTTGTGTAGTTGGGTGGGAAGTGTGGTTGTGGCAGGGATGGACTGCTCTAGAGCCCCCTCTACACGCTGCTGCCACACACCGAATGGGTTGCTCATGAGGATTCGAACGGCTTCAACCCCTCCTTGGTAAGGATTTCAACCTTTTGCTCCGCATCACTCAATGCCCCCTGACAATCTCTTATAAGCTGGATGCCATTTTCAAACTTTTTCAGTGAATCCTCCAGAGACAGATCACCACTCTCCATCTCTGCAACCAGTTGTTCCAGATTGGAAAGGCTCTTCTCGAAATTGAATGAAGAGTCTCCGGTTTTCTTTTTCGCAGCCATATTTTTTTCTGTCAGGGGGGTTGGTTCAGCTCTGATTCGGTGGATAATGTACGTTCATGAAGCGGATCATTGTAACATTTTTCATTCTCATTTTTTCTATTCTGTCGGCTGCAGATGCCAACTGGTGGGATGGAGGATCAGGTAGTACCTATTATGAGGAGGGGGATGCGTGGAAGGAGTCTGAGATATCTATCCCGGATTATCCGCAAGAGGATAATTTATTGGAGTTCCAGGTTGATAACCCCTCTTCCAGCCACCGTTATTTTCTGGATACCAACTCCCTATCCATTGCGGATGATTATGTAATCCGATACTCTGCAGTGATAAAAACCAGAAGTGGATCAACCAATGTCTTTTACGACGGAATGCGTTGTCAGACAATGGAATACAAAAATTATGCATTTGGTATAAATGGCAGTTTTACGGAGAATGATGGAGCGCACTGGGAGCCGGTGCGTAGTTATGATTTTTTCCGTAAGGCCCTGTTGCGTGGGATTGTGTGCGAACAGGGAAATCGTCCGCGACCTGTAGATGCAGTTATTGATAAGATTAAATACAACCGTTAACCAACTGAGCAGTTATGTCCAATTATGATGCCTCGGCCATCGAGGTTCTTTCCGGTCTGGACCCGGTTCGAAAACGTCCAGGAATGTATACCGACACAACCCGCCCGAACCATCTGGTGCAGGAGGTCCTGGATAACAGTGTGGATGAGGCGATAGCTGGCCATGCAGACTATATCAAGGTCACTATCCATAAAGACGGTTCATCCACGGTTGAGGATAACGGCCGTGGTATGCCAACAGATATTCATCCGGAAGAGGGTGTACCTGGGGTTGAGGTCATTCTGACAAGACTCCATGCTGGCGGCAAATTCTCGGGAAAAAATTACCAGTTTTCTGGTGGGTTGCATGGTGTTGGTGTCTCTGTGGTTAATGCTCTCTCAAAAAATCTGGAGATCTGGGTGCGTCGTGAAGGGCGTGAGATGAATATGGCCTTCGCCAATGGAGAGAAAAAGAGCGATCTTGAAGAGGTAGGAACAGTCGGAAAACGCAACACTGGTACCACACTGCGTTTTTGGCCAGACCCCCAGTTTTTTGATTCATCAAAAATTTCCCTGCCTAAATTGCGTCATTTGATGCGTGCCAAGGCTGTACTCCAGCCAGGACTGAAAATCTCCTTGCTGGATGAGGCGTCTGGTGAGAAGGAGGAGTGGGAATACAGAGACGGTCTTAGAGAATACCTGCTGGGACAGGTAGGAGATGTGCCGACACTGCCTGAAGATGAGCCCTTTATGGGATCAAGCAGTAGCGAACGTGAGGGGGTGGATTGGGCTGTGCTCTGGCTCTCTGAAGTGGGCGAATCTGTTAATGAGAGCTACGTAAACCTGGTGCCAACGCCACAAGGTGGAACCCATGTTAACGGGTTGCGTGCAGGGTTGACTGAGGCGGTGAGAGAGTTCTGCGAATTCCGTAATATGCTTCCTCGCGGAGTAAAACTGGCTCCAGAGGATGTGTGGGAAAAGGTCAGCTATATTCTATCTGTCAAGATGGAGGACCCACAGTTTTCTGGACAGATAAAAGAGCGTCTCTCTTCACGTGAGGTGGCGACATTCGTCTCTGGTGTAATCAAGGACTCATTCAGTCTCTGGCTTAATCAGCATCCGGCTGTAGGAGAGCAGATAGCAGAACTGGCAATCAATAGTGCACAAAACCGAATGCGCACTCGCAAGAAGGTGGCCCGTAAAAAGGTAACCAGTGGACCAGCACTCCCGGGAAAATTGGCAGACTGTTCTACAGATGATCCACTGCGCGGCGAACTGTTTCTGGTTGAGGGTGATTCGGCGGGAGGATCTGCAAAACAGGCGCGGGATCGAGAATTTCAGGCGATTATGCCGCTACGTGGAAAAATCCTTAATACCTGGGAGATAGAGCCTGGTGATGTGCTGGCCTCACAAGAGGTGCATGATATCTCTGTCGCACTCGGCATGGATCCAGGCAGTAGTGATTTGACCGGACTGCGTTACGGCAAGATATGTATCCTGGCAGATGCGGATTCTGATGGTCTCCATATCGCAACCCTGCTGTGTGCTCTTTTCTTGCGTCACTTTCCAAAGCTGGTGGCAGATGGACATGTCTATGTGGCGATGCCTCCACTCTACCGTATTGATGTAGGAAAAGAGGTCTATTATGCGCTGGATGATGCAGAGAAAGAGGGTGTTATGGACCGTATTGCCGCTGAAAAAAGACGTGGTAAAGTGAATGTTCAGCGCTTCAAGGGGCTGGGAGAGATGAATCCGCTGCAGTTGAGGGAGACCACAATGGCGACAGAGACCAGAAGATTGGTGCAACTGACTATTGAGCCTGGTGATGATAGCAATAGCATGATGGATATGTTGCTGGCAAAGAAACGCGCCTCTGACCGCAAGAGCTGGCTGGAGAAACGGGGAGACCTTGCTGAGGTTTAAGGATCTGGAAAGATGAGCGAGTCAATAGAGATGGATATGGAGGGAGTGGAGCATCTTCCGCTAAGTGAATTTACCGAGAAGGCCTATCTGGATTACTCAATGTATGTAATCCTGGATCGAGCACTTCCTCATGTTGGTGATGGTCTAAAGCCGGTGCAGCGTCGTATTGTATATGCGATGTCAGAGCTGGGGCTCTCTGCAACAGCCAAGTTCAAGAAGTCAGCCAGAACAGTGGGTGATGTATTGGGTAAATTCCACCCCCATGGTGACTCTGCGGCCTATGAGGCGATGGTGTTGATGGCACAGAATTTCTCCTATCGTCATCCATTAATTGATGGACAGGGCAACTGGGGCTCTCAGGATGACCCCAAATCATTCGCAGCCATGCGTTACACGGAATCACGTCTGACCCGTTATTCAGAGATTCTGTTGAGTGAACTGGGGATGGGCACTGTAGAGTGGCAACCAAATTTTGATGGCACTCTCAAAGAGCCAATACTACTGCCGGCACGTCTGCCAAATATTTTACTTAATGGTGGTTCTGGTATTGCAGTAGGGATGGCTACAGATATTCCTCCACACAATCTGCGTGAGGTAGCATCGGCCTGTATCCGTCTGTTGGAGAATCGCAAGGCGACAGTAGATGATCTATTGGAGCATGTTAAGGGGCCCGACTATCCAACTGATGCGGAGATTATTACGCCCAGGGAAGATATACAGGAGATATATCGTACCGGTCACGGCTCTATCAGGATGCGTGCTGTTTGGGAGAAGGAGGGCAGTGATCTGGTTATCACAGCACTGCCGCATCAGGTCTCTGGTAACAAAATTCTGGAGCAGGTGGCTACCCAGATGCGTTCAAAGAAGCTTCCAATGGTTGATGATCTACGTGATGAGTCAGATCATGAAAATCCAACCAGGCTCGTAGTGGTGCCACGTTCCAACCGAGTTGATGTTGAACAGCTGATGTCGCATCTATTTGCAACTACTGATCTTGAGCGTACCTACAGGGTTAATCTCAACATGATCGGGATCGATGGACGCCCCGGGGTCAAGGGGATTCATAAATTACTGAAAGAGTGGTTGGAGTTTCGTGAGCAGACTGTACGCAGACGTCTCGAACATCGTCTGGAGAAAGTGTTGCAACGACTCCATATTCTCGATGGTCTTTTGGTTGCCTATCTAAATATTGATGAGGTGATTGCAATCATCCGTAGCGAGGACAAGCCGCGTCCGGTATTGATGAAGCGTTTTAACCTGAGTGAGATTCAGGCTGATGCCATTCTTGATCTGAAACTGCGACATCTGGCAAAGCTGGAGGAGATAAAGATAAGGGGTGAGCAGGAGGAGCTTGAGGAGGAGAGAGATAGTCTGGAGAAGGTTTTGGGGTCCACTCGTCGTCTGCGCACCATGATTCGCAATGAGATTACAGCAGATGCCGAGAAGTATGGGGATGACCGTCGTTCACCAATCGTAGTACGCGACAGTGCTCAGGCAATAGATCCGTCTACCCTTGTGCCGTCAGAACCGGTAACAGTGGTGCTGTCAGAGAAGGGTTGGGTGCGAGCGGCAAAGGGACATGATGTGGATGCAACTGCTCTCAACTACAAGAGCGGGGATGGATATCTGGCTTCCAGTAATGGACGTAGCAATCAACCAATCTATTTCCTGGGCTCCTCGGGCAGAAGTTATACGGTTCAGGCTAGTACTCTGCCATCTGCCAGAGGACAGGGTGAGCCTCTAACCGGACGCCTATCAACACCATCTGGAGAGGGTTTTGTTGATGTTATTGGCGGTGCACTGGAGCAGAAGATATTGGTTTCATCTGATGCCGGCTACGGATTTATTGCAACTATTGGCGATCTCTCATCCAACAAAAAGGCGGGCAAGGCATTTCTCCGCCTGCCCAAGGGTGCAGAGGCAATGAAGGTAATTTCGGTTATTGAGAATGCCCAGTGGTTGGCAGTTGCCAGTAATGAGGGGCGGTTATTGCTGTTTCCATTCCATGAGCTTCCAGAGTTGGCCAAGGGTAAGGGCAACAAGATGATTGGCATCCCATCCAAACGGGTCGATAGCAGAGAGGAGTTTGTGGCAGGTGTTGCTGTTTTGGGCGATGGAGACGGCCTTACCGTTGTCTCCGGAAAGCGTACACTGAAATTGAAGCCATCTGATTTGGAAAATTATTATGGGGAGCGTGGGCGCAGAGGCAGTAAATTGCCGCGCGGATTCCAGAGAGTAGAAGGTCTGTTGACGGGAATTAAGTAGAGCTCTCCTAGACTATCTCCAGAGAAACCTCACTGAAGTCACCACTTTCCATTCTGTAGCCACGCATCTCCAGTACACCTTCTGTATTCAGTGAGATAACAAGGTAGAGGGAGTCAGGGTAGGCAGCATCCATCAGATCCTTGCGAGATGGTTTTGCCGGGGAGTGGGGGTGCGAGTGATAGATTGCCCAGAGTGATGTCCCTCTCTCTCTGATATCTCTCATGGCTGTAATCTGTCCTATGGGGTCCATCTCAAACCGGGATTCCGGATCTGGTGAAACATTAGTGATTGGGTAGATTTTCGAGGCGATAACAGCAACCCCACCAATTAGTCCGCAGACCTCCTGTTCAGGACTATTCTGCGCCTCTGCAAGTAGCTGTACCGCCAGTGGTCTGGGGATTTGTGCGCTCATCCGTGGTCTCCACAGGCCGGACACTCCGGATCCTTTGGTAACTTAAGAGTGCGCCACTCCATGGTAAGAGCATCAAGCAACATCAGCTTGCCACTTAGGGTCTCCCCTATATTCATGATGATCTTCATCGCCTCCAGTGCCTGCATACTCCCTATTATTCCAACCAGAGGTGCAAGCACACCAGTCTGAGTACAGGTTTCATCAAGCTCATCTCCCCCCTTGTATAAACAGCGGTAACAGGGGCTGTTTTCCTGATCAGGCCTGAATACTGAAATCTGCCCCTCCATCCGTATCGCTGCACCTGAGACCAGGGGGGTGCCATGTTTGATACAAGCATCGTTAACAGCAAACCTGGTGGTGAAGTTATCGCTACAGTCCAGTACCAGATCAACCTTGGCAATCTCGCTCTCCATCTCCTCGACAGATAGACGTTTATTAATTGTGGTAATGCCGGTGTCAGGGTTAAGGTTGAGCAGGGCCTCTTTTGCAGACTCTACCTTGGGGCGACCGATATCTGCAGTGGTATGGATAATCTGTCGTTGTAGATTGGATAGATCCACATCATCAAAATCAACCAGAGTCAGGTGTCCGGCTCCAGCAGCAGCCAGATAGATAGCTGCAGGGGCACCCAATCCACCCATGCCAACAATAAGGATGTTTGCCTTGAGTAACCGCTCCTGCCCATCTGCTCCAACCTGTGGCAGCATGATTTGGCGGCTATATCGCAGCAATTCGTTATCAGACTCTAATGCCATAAGTGATTCGTTCTAGCCCAGCAAGATCATGCAGGGTTGTGACTCCTGAAAAATTGTTGTGTTGAAACAGAGAGCGTACCTTTTTTCCCTGATCGTATCCATGTTCCACCATAAGAATTCCATCAGGCAAGAGATAGCCTCTTGCATTGTTAACCAGATGGTTGAGATCATCCATTCCGCTGTCACCAGATATTAGTGCCGAGTCTGGTTCATAACGTAGATCACCCTGCTCAAGATGGGGGTCACTGCTGGCAATATAGGGAGGGTTGGAGAGAATCAGGTCGTAGCGCTGATCTATGCTATCAAGTGGCTCAAACCACGACCCTTGCAGAAATTTGATATTTTTCAGATGATGACTGTGGCCATTCTCTCTTGCAACAGCAAGAGTAGCGGCTGATTGGTCCGTGGCAGTAATGGTGCATCCTGCACGTTCGTTGGCAACAGCAATAGCGATAGCTCCGCTTCCTGTTCCAAGGTCGGCGATCTTCCACTCGGCCTCTTCTGGCACAAGCCCAAGCACCTGCTCAACCATGACTTCTGTCTCCGGTCTCGGCACCAGGGTATCGGCAGTAATTTTCAGAGAGAGAGACCAGAACTCCTGTTTCCCAATCAGATGAGCAACAGGTTCTCCATCTGCTCGGCGCTGGATCAGATTAGAGAAAAGATGGAGGTTATCGTTGTCAATAGTAGACTCTGGCCAGGTATGGAGCCAGGTACGACTTCTGCCTATAACATTGCCAAGCAGTAGCTCACTGTCTAGGTGAGCAGTATCAGATCCGGATTTGGTTAGCTGCTCGGTTGCATGTTGTAGAGATTGCTCGATGGTGGTCATCAGGCCTCGTTGGCAAGTGCGGCCAGCTGATCTGCCTGATGCTCATTGATAAGTGGTTCAATAATGTGATCGAGACTTCCCATCATGATCTCATCAAGTTTATATAGGGTCAGATTTATGCGGTGATCAGTGACTCTCCCCTGTGGAAAGTTGTAGGTACGAATTCGCTCTGAGCGATCACCGCTGCCGACCAGATTTCTTCTATTCTCCGCTACCTCGGCACTCTGCTTGTCGCGCTCTGCAGTGAGCAGTTTTGCCGAGAGTAGAGTCATGGCACGCGCTCGGTTTTTGTGTTGTGAACGTTCATCCTGACACTCCACTACAACTCCAGTGGGAAGGTGGGTAAGGCGAATGGCAGAATCAGTTTTGTTGACATGCTGCCCACCTGCACCAGAGGCACGAAAAGTATCTACCTTCAGATCGCTGGGGTTGATGTCGATGTGATCAACCTCTTCAACCTCAGGCAGTATCGCTACAGTTGCAGCAGAGGTGTGTACACGTCCCTGTGACTCAGTCTCTGGCACTCGCTGAACACGATGTGCACCAGACTCAAACTTTAGTCTGGAGTAGGCGCCCTTGCCGACAATGCGGGCAATAATCTCTTTGTAGCCACCATGTTCCCCCTCATTCTGGCTCATAATCTCCAGCTGCCAACGGCGCTGTTCTACGTAGCGGGCATACATGCGGAACAGATCTCCAGCAAATATTGCAGCTTCATCCCCACCTGTGCCTGCACGTACCTCAAGAAATATATTGCTCTCATCCTTTGGGTCTTTTGGCAGCAGAAGTTTCTGTAGTTCCAGCTCCAGCTCATCCTTGCGTTCTGTTGCTATGGACAGCTCCTCCGCAGCCATCTCCCGCATCTCCGGATCACTCTCATTTCGCATCTCCCTGGCGGCCTCGATATCATTCATAACTTCTTGGTATTGCTCATAGAATGAGACAACAGGGGTGACTTGGGCATGTTCCTGGGAGAGTGTACGAAACCTGTTGTTGTCACGTATTGTTTCCGGATCGGAAAGCAGTGCATTGAGCTCCTCCAGTCGAGCGCTGAGATTGTCCAGTTTTAGAAGAATGGAATCTTTCATATGTATGTTTCTGTTTATAGGGGAGGGACAGCAATGAAGTAGCTCAGCCTCGATATCAGAGAGCTATGGCAAGAGAGTACAGCTAATGATTATCCAGATTAAACAGTGTGCGAGTGGCACCTATCAGGTTATTTCGTTCATCATTTCCAGCAGACCTAAGCTGGCTACAGGGAGAGTGAATTAGCTTATTGGTAAGCTGGTGTGCCAGAACATCAAGGATGTGTTGAGGGTCTTCACCGGCGGCGAGCATCTTGCTTGATTTAATCAGCATCTCTTCACGAGTACGGTCGGCTTGTGCGCGAAAGGCACGAATGGTTGAGACCGATCCTTGTGCATCTACCCAGTCCATAAAGTGAACAACCTGAGTGTCAATAATCTCCTCAGCCTGCTTGGCAGCATCCTGACGTGACTTCATGTTTTCCTGGATTACCTCCTGCAGATCATCAACCGTGTAGAGATAGACATCCTCAAGATTATCCACCTCTGGCTCAATGTCACGAGGCACAGCAATATCAACCATGAACATGGGCTGGTGGCGGCGATCCTTGAGCGCACTCTCAACAGCACCTTTTCCAAGAATTGGAAGTGGACTGGCAGTGGAGGAGATTACAATATCGGCCTCGCTCAGATGATCCGGGATTTCTGTTAATGAGATAGCGTAACCACCAAACTCCTCTGTCAGTTTGTGCGCCTTCTCGACAGTTCTGTTGGCAACAATCATCTTCCCAATACCCTGCTCATGAAGGTGACGGGCTGCAAGTTCAATAGTCTCACCAGCACCAATCAACATAACAGATTTTCCGCTCAGATCACCAAAGATCTGTTTGCCCAGAGAGACGGCAGCAAAGGCAACTGATACCGGACTACTGCCAATTGCAGTATCGGTACGTACCTGTTTGGCAGATTTAAAAGTGTGCTGAAATAGACGATTAAGGATTTTCCCGGTTGTCCCAGCCTCATTGGCGGCAGTGAATGCTGTCTTCATCTGCCCAAGAATCTGGGGCTCTCCCAAAACCAGAGAGTCCAATCCGCTGGCAACACGTAGCATATGGCGTACCGCATCATGGTCAGGATGCAGGTAGGTATAAGGCCTTACCTTGCCACTCTCCAGGCGGTGAAAATCACTAAGCCATTCAACAACCCTGTTCTCATTGTATTCTTTCATGCCACAGTAAATTTCTGTGCGATTACAGGTAGAGAGAATTGCTGCCTCATTAAAGTCAGAGTTTGATGTCAGATCCTTTAGTGCGTACGGAATTTTCTCCGGAGCAAAGGAGACCTTCTCCCTGATATCTACAGGAGCTGTCTTGTGGTTTATGCCAAATGCGACCAGTGTCATGGGGTATTTATTCTATCTCTCCTCAATTGGGACGAATTTTGATGGATTCCCATAGAAAACACAAGAATGAATAGATGCATTTGCCTGATTCTTCATGGTACTCTGATATGTCAATAATGGATGGTATTAGAGTGAAAACAATTCCGCAGCTTCTTGCCCTGACTCTTTTGGCACTCTTGACTGGTTGTGCAAGCATGAAGAGCACCCTGGCAGACCCCCAAGATATAGCTGTTGTCCCAGCGGCACATGAAGCCGGTGACAGCATTATGTTTAATGTGTTGGTTGCCGAGATCTCGGCACGGCGTGGAGACCATGACTCCACCTATGAATACTACCAGCGCGCAACCAGACAGACTGATAATCCGGCAATTGCAGAGCGCGGTGCCCGTCTCTCCATTCATAGCCAGAATGTTGAACGAACCATAAGTTCTACTGAAACCTGGGTTGAGCGCGCTCCCGAGAGTGTTGAGGCGAGGAGAATACTTGGCGCTCTGTTGCTGCGAAATCATCAACCTGATTTAGCGGTAAAACATTTTGAGAAAATTATCGCCCTGAAAGAGGCGGATGCGGATGGTGGAGTGCTCGGTGCATTTATGTTGATAGCAGAGCAGCTGAGAAAAGAGCCTAACAAGGTGGTAGCAAGCCAGGTGTTGCGGAAGGTGGTGCGACGATCTATTGAGGTGCCGGAGGCGTGGTATGTTCAGGCATGGTATTACACCAAGACAAAAAAACCTGAGAAGGCGATGGAGTCGGTTGATCGTGCACTGAGTCTGCGTCCTGGATGGGGCAAGGCGGTGGTGCTCCGTGTATCTATCATGGAGTCGCTTGGTGAGACCAAAGAGGTTTTGAGTTTTCTTGAGGAGCAGGTCGAGGAGTTTACTGGTGATGCAGATATTTTTATTCGCTATGGCCAGGCCTTGCTCTCTCAGGGGAGGGATTATGAGGCGCTGATTCAGTTTAAGAGTGCGCTGGATATTCATCCTCGTTCAGCAGAAATTCTGAGTTCGATTGTTTTGGTTCACCTCAGCAATAAAAATTATAAACATGCAAGGCCATTCCTGACGCGCCTACTGGAGATTGACGGGCAGGAAGACAAGGCCAACTACTACTTTGGAGAGCTTGAAGAGGGGTTGGGAAATCGGAAAGAGGCAATTACCCACTATGCATCGGTAACTCATGGATTAATCTACTTTAATGCACGGATACGAATGGCGACCCTGATTGCCGAGGCAGATATTGATGCAGGTATCTCTGTTCTTCGTGGCCTATCACTCCATGACAATCGCAGACGTATCCAGGTTCTATTGCTAGAGGGGGGGTTGCTGGAAGAGTCTGGTCGTTATATTGATGCGATTGAAACCTATAGTCAGGCACTGGAGCTGAGTCCAGGGAATGAGGATATTCTCTATACCAGAGCAATGGCAGGTGATCTGGCTGGCAGGCTGGATATTCTGGAGCGCGACTTACGTGCAATCCTGGACAAGAATTCAGGCAATTACCATGCATGGAATGCGCTTGGATACACCCTGACACTACGTACAACCCGTTATGAAGAGGCAAGAGGATATCTGGAAAAGGCAATTGCACTGCGCCCCAATGACTTCTATGTGCTCGATAGTATGGGTTGGGTGCTCTACAAGATGGGGCAAATTGGAGAGGCGCTGGACTATCTGACTCGTGCACTGGATGCCAAGCAGGATGCAGAAGTGGCAGCACATCTGGGTGAGGTTAGATGGGTCAGTGGAGATCAGGATGGGGCCAGCAAGGTCTGGGCGCTTGCAAAGGAGCTAGATGAGAACAATCCAATATTGGTCGAGATCCTGGAACGTTTCTCGCAATAATTTTTCCCCCATTTTTTATCTGCTGTTGGTTCTGCTTGCGGGCTGTTCGGCTGTGCCGGAACGAATCCAGCCAGTTGAGGTGGTAGCCTGGGAGGTTAGGCAGCAACAACTTGCTACACTGCAGGAGTGGAGTGTGGATGGACGTGTGGCATTTCGTTCTGGGCTGGACGGGGGGCAGAGTGGTTTTTCGTGGCAACATACGGCCCAATCTCAACGTTTTGATCTCACCGGAATTTTGGGAGCTGGGTCATTTAGCCTAAAAAGTGGCCTGTCTGGTGTTGAGCTTACAACGGGAGATGGCGAGATCTACAGGGGAGAAGATCCAGAGCGGTTATTGTTTGAGATTAGTGGATGGAGATTTCCTGTGAAGGAGGCTAGTTACTGGGTAAGAGGATTGCCTGACCCACAATTCAGTGCGCTTCCCATGGTGCTGGATAAGAAAAATCGACTCCAACTTATGGCGCAGTCAGGCTGGAGTGTTGAGATTATCAGATATCAATATGTTGGAGAGTTGGAACTTCCTGCATTGGTGGCGATGGAGAGAGGTGATGTGCGGGTCAAATTACGGTTAACCAACTGGAAGATAGGGTAGTATCAAAAGTGGAGACCCAGCAACAAACTGTCTGGCCGGCACCAGCAAAACTCAACCTTTTTCTTCATGTAACAGGACGTCGTAGCGATGGTTATCATGAGCTTCAGACCGTATTCCAGTTTGTTGATCTGCAGGATCAGATCTCGATTGAGGTTACAGATAGCGGAGAAATTGAGCGTCCAACAGGACTTGAAGGGGTGAGTGCAGAGGATGATCTGGTCGTACAGGCTGCAAAAGCCCTGCAAAAACAGACGGATACATCATTTGGCGCAATAATTAATGTGGATAAGCAGATCCCGGCCGGTGGTGGGCTAGGGGGCGGAAGCTCGGATGCGGCAACCATCCTGGTTGCTCTCAACAAGCTGTGGTCGACCGGTCTGTCTCAAGCTGAGCTCTCTGCAATAGGATTGCAACTGGGGGCTGATGTGCCGATCTTTATCTACGGAAAATCTGCGTGGGCAGAAGGGGTTGGAGAAGAGTTGGTAACTGTTGAGCCACCTGAATACACTTATCTTCTGCTTGACCCTGGAGTTTCGGTCTCTACCGCAGATATTTTTCAAGCGAAAGAATTGACACGAAACACTCCAAAAGCGAAAATAGCCGGCTTTCTGCGTGGCTCTTTGGCCAATAGTGGAAGGAATGATTGCGAGCCCGTTGTTATTGCACGCTATCCAGAGATTGCAGAGGCTCTGAAATGGCTCTCTCAATTTGGTGATGCAAGAATGACCGGAACAGGTGGTTGTCTGTTCGTTGCATTAAGTGATCATGCAGAGGCCGAACGAATTAGAGGACAGCTGCCTGAAAAATGGAGTGGTTTTGTGGTTAGAGGAATGAATAGATCACCTTTGGTCACGGGGTAAAAAGATATTCGGGTGTCGTCTAACGGCAGGACAGCAGGTTTTGATCCTGCGAATCGTGGTTCGAATCCATGCACCCGAACCAAGCATAAAGACATGCTGGTAAATAAAAGACAGTATGAGGTTTAATGAGGTTAGGATGTTTCGGAACGCGCAACGAAGTGGAGCGGTAATCCATGCACCCGAACCAAGCATAAAGACATGCTGGTAAATAAAAGACAGTATG
>NZ_CEYDPX010000001.1:121822-125659 GCF_982804495.1 Candidatus Thiopontia autotrophica
TAGGATGTTTCGGAACGCGCAACGAAGTGGAGCGGTAATCCATGCACCCGAACCAGATTGAATTAGAATTAAGTGATGTAATAAAGATTTTAGGATAGGTTAAGAGACGATGAGCGCAGCACCGACAGAAGATCAGATAATGCTCTTTTCTGGTAACTCCAATCCGGAGTTGGCCAGCGCTGTCGCACGTAATTTGAGCCTAAAGCTGGGGCAGGCAACAGTCGAACGTTTCAGCGATGGTGAGGTGATGGCCGAGATCCGGGAAAATGTTCGTGGACGTGAGGTTTATGTGCTTCAGTCAACATGTGCTCCAACCAATGACAACCTGATGGAGCTGTTGGTGATGGTCGATGCATTGCGTCGTTCCTCGGCAAAGAGAGTTACAGCTGTGATTCCATATTTTGGGTATGCACGCCAGGATCGTCGTCCGCGTTCAGCACGGGTACCTATTACAGCGCGCCTGGTTGCAGATATGATCAGCCGTTCTGGAGTGAACCACGTTTTAACAATTGATCTGCATGCAGATCAGATCCAGGGGTTTTTTGGAATTCCGGTAGATAACATTTATGCATCTCCCCTGTTGATGGGAGATATCTGGAGGCATGAGTACCCCAATTTGATTGTGGTCTCTCCGGATGTTGGCGGTGTTGTGCGTGCGCGTGCAATTGCCAAGCTGTTGGGCGGCCTTGATCTTGCAATTATTGATAAACGTCGTCCTGCTGCAAATGTCGCCAAGGTGATGAATATCATCGGTGATGTTGAAGGAAAATCATGTGTTTTGGTTGATGATATGGTTGATACAGCAGGAACCCTCTGCAAGGCGGCCAAGGCCCTTAAAGAGCATGGTGCGGCAAGGGTAAATGCATACTCTACCCATGCAGTACTTTCCGGTCCTGCGGTTGAGAATATCACCAACTCCGAACTGGATGAGCTGGTAGTAACAGATACCATTCCGCTGAGTAACGGAGCGTCTGAATGCTCAAGGATTCGCCAGATCTCGGTAGCAGAGTTGTTGGCAGAGACAATCCGCAGAATGCATACAGGAGAATCTGTTAGTTCGCTCTATATGGATTAGATAGGTAAATTTGTTGTTTTGTATTATTGGTGGCCAATATTGAACAAGCCGCCGTTTTGGAGATAGAAAGATGAGTAGTAGTTTTGAAATGAGTGCAGCACCGCGTGGTGATCTTGGTAAAGCGGCAACACGTCGTCTGCGCCATTCTGGCCAGGTTCCCGCAGTAATTTACGGGGATAACAAAGAGCCTGCATCAATTATGATGGTTCACGATGATCTGATGCATAACCTGGAAAATGAGGCCTTCTATAGCCATATTCTCTCTATAGAGGTTGATGGCAATAAAGAGGACGTAGTACTTAAGGATCTCCAGCGTCATCCAGCCAAGGCAAAGATTCTTCATGCTGACTTTATGCGAGTCAGTAGCAAGAGTGAGATGAAAATGAATGTTCCTCTCCACTTTATAAATGAGGAAGCTGCACCAGGAATCAAGGATGGTGGAATACTTAGCCGACTGATGACCGATGTAGAGATCAGCTGTCTTGCTTCTAACCTGCCTGAGTTTATTGAGGTTGATCTAACCGGCCTTGAGGTTGGTGATTCTGTTCAGCTTTCACAACTTGTTCTGCCAGAGGGTGTAACCATTACCGCACTTGCTCGTGGCGATGACCATGACCAGGCAATTGCAACTGTTCAAAAGGTTCGTGCAGTTAAGGAAGATGATGAAGTTGTTGCTGAGGCAGGCGCCGAAGGTGAAGATGCTGAAGGTGCTGACGAAGCAGATTCTGAGGATTCTGGAGAGGAGTAACTCTCTAAGAGCTGGCCATGAGTGAGAATATCTCTCTAATTGTTGGCCTCGGTAATCCCGGATCAAAGTATGAACCAACCCGGCATAATGCCGGGTTTTGGTTTCTGGATCTGATTGCAGAGAGACATGGCGTCAAGTTTGGGATGGATACCAAACTTCATGGCGAGGTTGCCAGGATTGCCATTGATGGTAAGCAGATATGGTTATTAAAGCCGACAACTTTCATGAATCGGAGCGGGCAAGCAGTCTCTGCTCTGGCTGGGTACTATAAAATTCCGGTAGAGTCAGTGCTGGTTGCACATGATGAGCTCGATCTACCTCCGGGGCAGTTGCGCATAAAGCAAGGCGGTGGCCATGCCGGCCATAATGGTCTGCGGGATATTATTGCCCATATGGGGAAAGAGTTTATCCGCCTTAGAGTTGGAATAGGGAGACCTGACCACCCCGGTCCAGTAACGGATTATGTATTGGGCAATCCAGGTAAGTTGTCACGACAGATGATTGATGATGCCCTGGACGATACAGAACTGATGCTGGATAAAATTGTCGGTGGTGAAATGGCAAAGGCCATGAACAGGCTGCATGGTCGTGGCAAGGTATAACAGACAAGAGTCAACAGGTATAAAATTATGGGATTCAAATGTGGAATAGTCGGTCTGCCAAATGTGGGCAAATCGACCCTCTTTAATGCGCTGACCCAATCCGGTATTGATGCCGAAAACTATCCATTCTGTACCATAGATCCAAATGTGGGAATGGTTCCAATGCCTGATGCACGACTTGATGCGCTCGAGAGTATCGTAAATCCGGAGAAGGTAATCCCCACCACCATGGAGTTTGTAGATATTGCTGGTCTGGTGGCTGGAGCATCAAAAGGAGAGGGTCTGGGTAATAAATTTCTTGCAAATATTCGTGAGACAGATGCTATTGGCCATGTTGTGCGTTGCTTTCAGGATGAAAATGTCATCCACGTATCAGGAACGATTGATCCAGCAAATGATATTGAGATAATCAATACAGAGTTGGCGCTGGCAGATCTTGAGACTGTTGAAAAGGCAATTGCCCGGGTTGAAAAAACTGCCCGTTCAGGAAACAAGGATGCGCTCGCAAGAAAAGAGTTTCTGGATAGCGTTAGAGACCATCTGGACGGTGGAGATCCGGTACGCTCCATGCAGTTGAATGAAGATGATCTGGATGGCCTCCATGAACTTCATCTGTTAACTATCAAACCAACTATGTATATCGCCAATGTTGCAGAAGATGGATTTGAGAACAATCCATACCTTGATAAGGTGCGTGAAATTGCAGAGAGTGAAGGTGCTGAGATAGTTCCTGTATGTGCCTCAATTGAGGCTGAGTTATCAGAGCTTGATGATGAAGAGAGGGCCGAATTCCTGCAGGAGATGGGGCTGGATGAGCCAGGACTGAATCGTGTTATTCGTGCCGGATACCAACTGCTGGGTCTGGAGACATACTTCACTGCCGGGGTAAAAGAGGTGCGAGCCTGGACCTACGAGAAAAACTCCACTGCACCACAGGCGGCAGGGAAGATACATACCGATTTTGAGCGTGGATTTATTCGTGCAGAAGTTACAGCATACGATGACTTCATCACTCATAACGGAGAGCAGGGTGCCAAGGAGGCCGGTCGTCTTCGCCTGGAGGGGAAAGAGTACATTGTGCAGGATGGGGATGTGATCCACTTCCGTTTCAATGTCTGAAACTGTTGTCGAAGAGGCGGCGTTTCTATATAATGCGCCCTCTTTTATGGCCATGTAGCTCAGCTGGTTAGAGCGCAGCACTCATAATGCTGAGGTCGGTAGTTCAAGTCTACCCATGGCTACCATACAATCCACAGAATCATGGTTGGTTGCATTGATTTTGTTGTCTAAAACTACCGACCAAATCGGCTAGAGCCGATTACGGTAGTGGGCGGCAGAGCCGCCTCAGCATAGCTGATCAAGTCTACCCATGGCTACCATACAATCCACAGAATCATGGTTGGTTGCATTGA